>DATHTC010000554.1:0-14076 GCA_035463735.1 Gaiellaceae bacterium
CGCCGCAGCCGGCGGCGACGAGCGCCAGGACGCCGACGAGGAGGACGAGCGCCAGCTTCCGCATCCCGCGCGACCCTACCATGCGGCCCGTGCCCTCTCCCTTCGTCGAGCTCGAGGTCGGCGGTCGCGTCGTCAAGGTGACGAACCCCGACAAGGTGTTCTTCGCTGCGCGTGGCGAGACGAAGCTCGATCTCGTCAACTACTACGTCGCCGTCGACGAGGGAATCGTGCGCGCGCTGCGCGAGCGGCCGACGCAGCTGAAGCGGCATCCCGACGGCGCCGAGGGCGAGGCGATCTACCAGAAGCGCATTCCCGAGCGCCGGCCGGAGTGGGTGGAGGCCGTCCGCGTCTCGTTCCCGTCGGGTCGGCACGCTGACGAGCTGTGCGTGACGGAGGTGGCTCAGGTGGCGTGGGCGGCGAACCTCGGCACGATCGACTTCCACCCGTGGACGTCGCGGCGCGGGCACGTCGACCAGCCGGACGAGCTTCGCATCGACATCGACCCGCAGCCGGGCACCGGCTTCGCCGACGGGAAGCGGGTCGCAGCGGTCGTGCGGGAGACGCTGGACGAGCTGGGCTACGTCGGCTTTCCGAAGACGTCCGGCAACCGCGGGATCCACGTGGCGGTGCGGATCGAGCCGCTGTGGTCGTTCCCGGAGGTGCGGCGGGCCGCGCTCGCGTTCGCCCGCGAGGTGGAGCGGCGCGCGCCGGCGCTGGTGACGACGGCGTGGTGGAAGGAGGAGCGCGGGGCAAAGGTGTTCATCGACTACAACCAGAACGCGCGCGACCGCACGATCGCGTCCGCGTACTCCGTGCGGGCGCGGCGCGACGCGACGGTCTCGGCGCCGGTGACGTGGGACGAGCTGCCCGACTGCGAGACGGAGGACTTCACGATCCCGACGATGCTCGAGCGGTTCGTGCGTCTGGGCGACGTCCACGCGGCGATCGACGACCGCGTCAACGACCTGCGCGCACTGCTCGAGTGGGTCGCGCGCGAGGAGGCGGAGGGTGTCGGCGAGGCGCCCTACCCGCCGAACTTCCCGAAGATGCCGGGCGAGCCGCCGCGCGTGCAGCCGTCGCGGGCGCGCGCCGCCCGACCCGATCCGAAAGCCGACAAGTAACAGACTGTCACTTCCGCGATCGAAAGCGGGAAACGCGGCGCCCGGGCCGGCGGGACGAGCGGGAATCCCGCTCGAGACGGAACAAGCAACAGACTGTTACTTGCTCAGTTGCAACAGGGATTCGACGGACGGGTCGTCCGGGCGCCGGGCGGGCTTCAGCTCCCGCCACGTGCACTGCGCCGGGTCCTTGTCGGGCCGGAAACGGAGCAGCCGCGTGCCGTGGCGGAAGCGGCTGCCCTGCACCTTGTCGTAGCGCACCTCGACCACGAGCTCGGGGCGGAGCGCCGACTCCTCCAGCTCGCCGCCGCCCCAGCGGTTCGGCTCCGAGAAGCGCCGCTCGGGCGCGTCCTTCAGCAGCGGCAGGATCCGCTCGAGGATCTCGTCGTGGGTCTTCGCGCCGCCGGCGGCCGAGCCGACGTAGTCGAGCCCGCCGTCGTCGCGGTAGAGGCCGAGGAGGAGCGTCGCGAGCCGCTCGCCCTTCGCCTTCCAGCGGACGCCGACGACGACGCAGTCCGCGGTCTTGTGCTCCTTCACCTTCACGACGCCCTCGCGCGAGCCGGGGAGGTACGGGAGCCCGAGCCGCTTCGCGACCACGCCGTCGAGGCCCGCGACCTCGAACCGGTCGAGCCACCGCCGCGCCTCGGCGAGGTCGCGCGTGGCGGGCGAGACGCGGAAACCGTCGCGGGCGAGCAGCGCCTCGCGCCGCTCCTCGAGCGGCCGGCGCCACACCTCGTCGCCGTCCCACAGCAGCAGGTCGAAGGCGACGAAGGTCGCAGGGATCTCGGCCGCGAGCCTCCTGACGCGCGACTCCGCGGGATGGAGCCGCGTCTGCATCGAGTCGAAGTCGAGGATCCCATCGCGGGCGATCACGATCTCGCCGTCCACCGCGGAGTGCGGCGGCAGCAGCTCGCCGAGGGGCGCGAGCTCGGGGAAGTAGCGCAGCAGCGGGCGGGCGTTGCGCGACCACAGCGCAAGCTCACCGCCGTCGTTCTCCAGCACGCCGCGGAAGCCGTCCCACTTCGGCTCGTACTGCCAGCCGTCGCCGCTCGGCAGCTCACGCACGAGCTCGGCCTCCATCGGGGGGAAGGGAACGTTTGGCCCCGGCACTGGTGGGGAGCCTAGACGCGTGGCCGAACTGGACGGGGTCTGGGAGGTACGACGCGAGGGCGGGGCGCTCCCGCCGCTCGCCGGGGTGCGAAAGCGGATCCGCGGGCGGCGGGGCGAGACGATCGTCGGCCCGCTCCGCCTCCCGTTCCGCGTCGACGGCCTGACCCTCCGGTACGAGGCCCCGCTGGCGCCGCTCGTGGACGAGCTCGAGCCAGCGGCAGACGGCTTCCGCGGCCGCGCGACGATCGCCGGCCGCGAGTACGGCACCTTCACGCTGAGGAGGATCGAGATGGCTGAGACCACTGACGTCCGCGACGAGCTGAAGCGGCACCTCGACGAGGCGGTCGCGATGGAGCAGAACGTCCTGCGGATGCTCGACGGGATGATCAAGACGACCGACGACCCGCAAATGCTCGACGCGCTCGAGCACCACAAGGGCGAGACGCAGGAGCACGAGCGGCTGATGCGGGAGCGGCTGGACGCCGCCGGCGGTCAGCCGTCGACGGTGCGCGAGATCGGGGGCGTCATCGGCGCGCTCGCGAAGATGCCGCTCGACCTCGTCCGCGGCGACAAGGCCGGGCGCAACGCGCGTGACGGGTACGCGACCGAGCACATGGAGATCGCGAGCTACGAGCTGCTGAAGCGCGTCGCGCGGCGCGCGGGGGACGACGAGACCGCGAGCGCCTGCGAGCGGATCATCGAGCAGGAGCGCGCGATGGCGAAGCGGATCGAGGACAGCTGGGACGCCGCCGTGGAGCAGTCGCTCCGCGACCAGGGCGTCCCCGTCGGCTAGGGCTGCGGCAGGGTCCGGCCCCGGCCGCGCCGGGGCCGGACCCTCTTCGCCTAGAGGCCTGCCGGCCTCCCCGCGTCGGGCTTCGTGTAGTCGCAGACGCCCGTCGGGAAGATCTGCTGCAGGCGCGCGACGTCCGCCGCGCCGGGGATCCACGGCGCGTAGAGCCCCTTCGCCACCGCCTCCGTCACCGGCTGCAGCGCGCACTTGTAGATCCAGCCCTCGATCGGGCCGCCCGCGACGATCCGCGAGGTGGAGAACAGCGGGAACTGCTGTGCGCAGGGGCCCTTGGGACCGCCGTCGAGGATCCCGTTCCAGACGCCGTCGCCCGACGCGATCGGCGCGCCCGTCGAGGTGAAGCAGGCGTCGACTGCGCCTGCGGGCTTGTTCTCCGCGACGCTGCGCTCCGGGTGGGCGCGGATGTTGGCCATCCACTCGTCGATCACGGCGAATGCCTGCGGCGTCTGGTCGAAGACGCGCGGGGCGTCCGTGAACCAGATCACCTGGTTCGAGGCGTCGCCGTCGTGGCCCAGCATCCGCTTTCGGGCCGCGAACGACTGGTGCGAGTTGTGCATGTCGAGCTCGCGCTCGAGGTAGTGCCGCCAGTCGATCGTCGGGATGTCGATGTCGCCGCGGAAGACGAGCCCCGACTCGTATGCGGCGCGCATCGCCTGCGCGTCCCCCGTCCGGCGCGCGGCCGGCGTGACGCCGCCGTCGGGACTGAGGTGCATCTGCCGCCTGCTCCACGGGTCCCAGTTCGCCGGGTCGGTGCAGCCGGGCGGGAAGAACGGGCAGCCCTCCTGGATCATGTCCTTCGACTCCTTCCAGCTGCCCACCGTCGCGTTCAGCTTGAGGAAGTCGGCCGGGGCGATCTTGCCCTCCTTCAGCGCCTGGAGGCCGTACTGGACGCCGACGTTGTCCCACGTCGAGCGGCCGTAGCCGGCGGCGTCGACGCCGTAGACGTTGCGCAGGTCGTCCCAGTGCGTCCACTTGATCGCGGCGATCGCCGCCGGGTCGTAGAGCGCCTGCTCGGCGCCGGCGGTGCCGTAGTGCGGGTTCATCGCGAGCGGCGTCAGCCCGCGCCACCCGTTCACGCACTCGCTCAGGCCGGGCGCACCGCCCCGGTAGACGTTCGGGATCGTGCTCGACGCGGCCATGCCCTCCAGCCACGTCCGGTTCGCCCACGTCGCCCAGGCGGGGTTCGCGCCGTCGGTGACGTCCATGTAGTGCTCGAGCAGCTCGCAGTCGCCGACGTGGATCGTCTGCGTGACCATGTCCGGGTACGAGTACTGCGGCACCGCCGCGTCGAGGATCACGCCCGGGTGGTTCTGCGCGTAGACGTACTGCTGGATCCCGCCGCCGGAGCCGCCGACGCCGACCGTGTAGAGCGGGACGCCGTACGCCTCGACGAACCGCTCCTTCGTCATGATCGCGGTCTCGCCGCCGAGGACGAGGTTGTAGTGCGTGTTCGTGCGCGTGCCGCTCGAGTAGACGACCGCGTAGCCCTTCGAGAGACCGTTGTGGTACAGGTGGTTGCCGCCGAGCGTGCCCTGGCTGTGGCCGATCGCCACGCCGCCGTCGAAGGAGTAGACGAGCCGGCCGTTCCACAGGGAGAGGTCGGGCGCCGCGGCGGGGTCGCCGGGGGGAGCGAGGACCGAGATCGAGTAGATGAAGCGGTTGATCGTCCCCTTCTCGCGGCGGACGACGTACGGGACGGTGCGCCCGTCCAGCGTCGTCGTCTGCGCCACGTTCGCCGGCAGCGGCCCCGGGGGCAGCGGCTGGAACGACCCCGCCGTCGTGCGGTAGAGGAACTCGACCTTCGTCGTCGCCGAGCAGTCCTTGCTCCACTGTCCGCCGCCGAGCGGCCAGCCGATCCCGTCCTGGTTGTCCGCGAGCGGGAGGCCGAGCCCCTGCGACACGGTCTTGCACACGAACGGCTGCTGCTGCGGGCCTGAGAAGATCGGGCCCGTCACCGGGTGGTTTCGGAGCGTGAGCGACGCGTCGGGCCGGCCCTTCCCCTCACCGTTCGCCTCGGCCGTGAGCGCGTTGTCGCCGAGCTGGAGGCCGTCCACCATCCCGGTCAGCGTCCGCGCCCCGGCATCGAGCGCGAGCGTGCCGGTGACGTCCTCCCCGTTGACGCGGACGAGCGCCTTGTGCAGCGGCACGGTTCGCGGGACCGTCACGCGAACGAGCGCGTCGCCGCCGGTCACCATCGACGGCGGGCTCGACAGCACCTCGAGCCGGAAGTCGTGCGTCGTCTCGGCGCCCGCCGGCGCCACGACGAGCGCCGCCGCCGCGAGCACGGCGGCGACCGTGATCCTCGTCATCTCGCTCTCCCCTCGTCGACCCGGTACGTGCGCGGACCTTCGCACGGCCGCCGGGCGGGGTGCAAGCAGGAGCGAGCCTAGAGGCTTGGTGTGGAACGGGCGTGCCCGTGGGGAGGGCATGCACCAAGCGGCGTGGTCGACGCGGGCGGCGGCAAGGCTGGGTTGCCTTGGCGCCGGCCGCGGCGGGCGCGATGCGCCGCGTGCAGGCCCCCAGCCGCGGGTGCGCTCGGTTTCACACCAAGCCTCTAGTTCAGCCAGGGAGCGAGGAAGCTCTCGATGTCGCGGCAGCCCCGCGGCTTCTCGAGCCTCGCGCACACGCGCTTCTGCTCGACGACGACGAGCGTCGGCAACTCGACGACGCCGAAGCGCTCCGCGAGGTCCGGGCGCTCCTCCCGGTCGACGCGGTACAGCGTGAACGTCCCGTGGTTGCGGCGCCGTTGGAGCACCTGCGCGAGGAACCCCTCGACGCGGCGGCAGCTCCCCGAGATGCCGGAGTGGAAGAAGACGAGGCCGGGCTTCTGAGTGTGGACGACTGAGCTCACGTGCGGTACCTCCGGGGCGGAAGTGGTGCGGAGAGGCGGGGCTCGGCCGTTGGCGATCCCTGCTGTATCCCAAACGGCAGCAGCCGATGGACGGTTACGCTCCGCGCGTGCGAAGGGTTGTCGTCACCGGGCTCGGGGCGGTGACGCCCATCGGGAACGACGTCGCCACGGCGTGGGAGAGCGCCGTCGCGGGGCGTAGCGGGGTCGACTGGATCCGGGCCTTCGACGCCTCGGGGTTCCCCGTGCGGGTCGCCGCCGAGGTCAAGGACTTCGACGCCACGGCCGTCGCCTCGCCGAAGGAGGTGCGCAAGCTCGAGCGGTACGTGCTGCTGTCGCTCGGCGCCGCGCGCGAGGCGGTCGCCGACGCCGGCCTCGAGCCACATCCCACCCGCACGGCGATCGTGTTCGGCTCGGCGATCGGCGGCTTCCTCGGGATCATGGAGCAGGCGGACGTGCTGCGGGAGCGTGGCGCCGACCGCGTCTCGCCGAACTTCCTGCCCAACGTCCTCGTCGACTCGGCGAGTGGGCAGCTCGCGATCTCGCTCGGGATCCGCGGACCGAACTACGCCGTCGTCTCGGCCTGCGCGACCGGCTCGCACGCGGTGGGCGAAGGCGCCGAGCTGATCAAGCGCGGGGACGCCGACGCGGTCCTCGCGGGCGGCGCCGAGGCGTGCATCCACCCGCTGATCCTCGCCGGCTTCTGCGCGATGCGCGGGCTCGCCGCCGAGGAGGAGCATCCGCCGCGTGCGTCACGGCCGTTCGACGCCACGCGCGCGGGCTTCGTGATCGGCGAGGGCGCGTGCGTGCTCGTTCTCGAGGAGCTCGAGGCGGCGCGTGCTCGCGGCGCCGAGATCTACGCGGAGGTCGTCGGCTACGGCGCTTCGAACGACGCCCACCACATGGCGCAGCCCGACCCGGCCTCGACGGGCGTCGTGGAGATGATGCGCGCAGCGCTCGAGCGCGGCGCGATCGCGCCCGAGCGCGTCGGATACGTGAACGCGCACGGCACGTCGACGCCGCTCGGCGACCTCGCCGAGACGCGCGCGATCAAGGAGGTCTTCGGCGACCACGCCTACCGCCTCGCCGTGTCGTCGACGAAGTCCGTGACCGGGCACTGCTTCGGCGCCGCCGGCGCAGTCGAGGCGATGATGTGCGCGCTCGCGATCAAGCACGGCGTGATCCCGCCGACCGCGAACTACGTGGTGCCCGACCCCGAGTGCGACCTCGACTACGTCCCCAACGAGGCGCGCCGCACGGAGGTCGACGTGGCGCTCTCGAACGCGATGGGCCTCGGCGGGCACAACGGCTGCGTGCTCCTCGGGCGCTACGACGGCTGAAGGAGGGGCACGTGGGGGAACCACGGGTTCCCCCACGTGGAACGGCCGCGGGCTCCTGGGGCGCTGCGACGTCAGGCGCGGACGGCGATCGTCTCGAGGTAGGGGCCCGGCGCGACCATCGCGTCGTCGCGGCGGCTGTGCCTCCGCGCCAGCGCGACGAGGTCGTCGCGGAACGCCCGGCGGCCGTCGTCGTCCAGCGCCGAGGCGACGGCGAGGATCGGCCCGAAGCGGGTGAGGAAGTAGTCGGCGAACTCCTCCGGGCTCCGGGAGCGGAGGGTGAAGACCCGGCGCGTCGTGCGGAGCGACTCGACGCCGTCGCCGAGCAGGGCGGCGACGTGTTCCTCCGTGCCCCACAGCGTCGGCGGCGGACCGGGTGGCGGCACCGGTGCGTGGGCGGCGACCGTCCCGAACATCTCGCCCACGAACCCGTCCGGCGTCCAGCACGCGAGTGCGATCGTGCCGCCGCGGCGGCAGACCCGCAGGAGCTCCGCCGCCGCGCGCTCGTGGTCGGGCGCGAACATGACGCCGAAGGCGGACACGACGCCGTCGAACGACGCGTCGGGGAAGGGCAGCGCCTCGGCATCGCCCTCCACGAACTCCGCTACGAATCCCTCCGCGGCGATCCGGCCGCGCGCCCGCTCGAGCAGCGACGGCACGTAATCGACACCCAGGGCCTGGCAGCCGCAGCGCATCGCGGCGAGGGTGGCATTGCCGGACCCGGCCGCGACGTCCAGCACGCGCGTCCCCGGCCGGAGGTCGGCGGCGTCGAGCAGGTTCTCCGAGGTGATCTGCAGGCGCGCCGCGACGGCCGCGTAATCGCCGCTCGCCCACATCCGCCGCTGTGCTTCCTTGACCGGGTCGAGCTCGAGCAGGGTCGCCATGGGGTCCTCCTAGATAGTACGACCGTTCGTGCTCAATACAGTACGACCGGTCGTGCTATCTTGTCAAGCGTGGCGGCAGTGACGGAGCGACGGCGGCGTTCGGACGGCGAGCGGAGCCGCCGCGCGATCCTCGACGCGGCTGCGCGGCTGGCCACGACCGAGGGCCTCGAGGGCGTCTCGCTCGGCCACCTCGCGGAGCACGTCGGGATGTCGAAGAGCGGCCTCTTCGCCCACTTCGGCTCGAAGGAGGAGCTGCAGCTCGCGACGATCGGGGCCGCCGGAGAGATCTTCCGCGCGGAGGTGGTCGAGCCGGGTCTCGCCGGCGCGACGCCGCTTGCGCGGATCGAGGGCCTGTGCGAGGCGTTCCTCTCGCACGTCGAGCGCGGTGTCTTTCCGGGGGGATGCTTCTTCGCGTCGACCTCCGCCGAGCTCGACACCCGGCCGGGCCCGGTGCGCGATCGCCTCGCCGAGGTCCAACAGGGGTGGGAGGAGCTGATGACGGGCCTCGTCCGCGACGCGCAGGAGGCGGGCGAGGTGCGCGGCGACGTCGACCCGCTGCAGCTGGCGTTCGAGCTCAACGCGCTGCTTTCGTACGCGAACGCGATGTACGTGCTCCAGCGCGCGCCCGCCGCCATGACCTCCGCGCGAGCCGCGATCGCGGCACGCGTCGCCGCCGTCCGCGCCTAGCTAGCCGGGCTCGACCACGTCCGGCGTGAGCGCGGCGAGCGAGTCGACCACGACGTCGGCGAGCGCGAGCGCGTCCGCGCCCGGCGGAAAGCCTGGGTTCGGGATCGCCACGACGCGCATCCCGGCCACCTTCGCCGAGCGGATGCCCGCGTGCGAGTCCTCGATCGCGGCGCACGCCCTGGGGTCGGCCTCGAGGCGCCGGGCGCACTCGAGGTAGACGTCCGGCGCCGGCTTTCCGTGCGCGACCTCCTCCGAGGAGACCGTGGCGCGAAACAGCGGCGCGAGCCCCGACCGGTCGAGGACCGCGTCGATCAGCGGCCGGTTCGACGAGGACGCGAGCCCGAGCGGCCAGCGCGCCGCGAGCCGCCGGACGGCCTCGTCGGCGCCGTCGATCAGCGGCAGCCGCTCCCGGTATCGGGCCTCCATCCGCCGTACGACCTCGTCCGAGATCGCCGCAGGCTCCTCCGGCACGCCCAGCTCCTCGGCCATGTACCGCGACCACTCGGGCGAGCTCATCCCCATCATCGCCCGCTGCGCCTCCTCGTCGTACCGCGCCCCCTGCTCGTGCGCGTACGCCTCGCGCACCTCGTCCCAGATCTCCTCCGTCTGGATCAGGACGCCGTCGAGGTCGAAGACCACGGCCTCGATCACAGCGGCCGGTACCGCCCTCCGAGGTAGACGAGCGCGGCTGCGTCGCGTCCGAGCTCCACCGCCTCGACGCCGCCGACGACGAGCGTGTGGTCGCCGGCCTCGTGGGTCGCCACGACGCGGCAGGCGAGCCACGCGAGCGCTCCCTCCACGAGCGGCTCCGGCCACGGCCCGTCGCGCCGCTCCACGCCCGCCCACTGCGCGAGCGGAGGGACCCCGCGCGAGAAGTGCCGCGCCACGTGCTCCTGGTCGCCGGCGAGGAGGCTCGCGGCGAAGCGCCCGGCGTGCCGCAACGGCAGGTGGAGGGACGACTGGTGTCCGACCGAGATGCCGATGAGCGGCGGGTCGAGCGCGAGGGACACGAGCGAGCCGATCGTGGCCGCGACGGGGGTCCCGTCGTCGTCCACGGTGACGACGCAGACCCCCGAGGGGAACCGTCGCATCGCGCGCCTGAGGTCGTTTCCGCCCGCCGCCACCGGGCGAACGCTAGTCGGGCGTGTCTAGTTCGGCTTGCAGCGGGACGAGCCGAGCGCGCGGATCTGCGCGTTCGCCTGGGCGTCGGCGTCCCGGTTGTACGGCCCGGGCGCGTCGCCCTCCCATGTCACGTCCGGCGTCACGCCGGGGCCGATGATCGTCGCCCGGTAGCGCCGGCCCATCCCGGACGGCCGTGGTCCGTGGGGGAAGAAGCCGTAGCAGAACGCGCCGGAGCCGGTGTGCGTGAGGAACGAGTTCTCGCGGCGCCAGCCGCTGCCGTAGGCGGAGTCGAGGGTGTCCACGTAGACGTTCCGGCCGTAGCGGTCGAGCGGGCTTCCCTGCGGCGTGACCCGGAAGCCGAAGACGGGCTGGCCCCGGTACGTGAAGCGTCCGTACAGGTGGTCGTAGCGCCGGTAGGCCCAGTTGAGGTTGATCTCGAGGCGCGGCAGCTCGCCCGTCCAGTGCGAGAGCCGCAGCTCCCACGCCCGCTGTGCGCGGGTCGCGGGCAGCCCGTAGTTCGGCAGCGCCCGCTGCCAGCTCTGCACCGCCCAGTACGACCCGTCGGGCGCCTTGCAGGCGGTCACGAGCCAGGGGAGCCACGGGCCGTCGTAGCGGCCGCACGCGTTTCGGAACCCGACCCAGACGCGTCGCCGTGCGGTGCGCCAGCCGCCGGAGTAGTCGAGCCGGAACGAGACCTGACGTCGTCCGCGCGTGGGCGGGGTCGCGTCGACGGCGCCCCAGGCGAGCACGCGGCGGAGCCTGCCGCCCGCGCGGTAGGTGAGCAGGGCCTGGCCTTTGGCGTTCACCGCGAGCTTCACGCCGGCGGCGTTGCGATCGATCAGCTCGGAGGCCTGGGCGGGCGAGGCGAGCACGCAGGCGCAGACGAGCGCGGCGCTGGCGGCGATGCGGCGCACCTCGACGTGGTAGCTGCACCCGCGCCCGATGTCCAGTCCCCGACCTGTAAGCGTTCTGCAAAGGCGAGGGGCGGGATCGCGCCCGCCCCTCGCCGCGTCGTCTGCGGCGCCGCCTACGCGGTCGTCGTCGCGCGGACGCGCTCGCGGCCGGTGAGGTAGCCGAGCGCGATCATGCCCGCGCCGAGGCCGAAGTGGAGCCAGTCGTCCGCCGTGTTGGTCGGGATCCAGTTCGCGCCGCCGACGAGCCCGAGCAGCCACAGCGCGAGGTAGATCACGCCGCCGCCGATCAGGAACGTCCGCGAGCCGTCGATCGTGCGCGCCAGCGCAAGGCCGGCGATCCCGAACAGCAGGTGGACGATGTTGTGGAGGATGCTGACCTGGAAGATCCCGAGCAGCTCGGCCTCGGAGTCCTCGCCGGCGAACGCCAGGTCGTCGTAGTTCGTCGTGATCCCGGGGATGAACCCGAGGATGCCGACCGCGAGGAAGACCGCTCCGACGAGCAGTGCTGCCGTCTGGACCGTCGTGCGTTCTCTCATCGACCGCCTCCTGAACGGTTTGTGACGAGGGATGCGGATTCCACTCGGTCCCTTCGTTTCCTCTCGCGCGGAGGTTCATTCCTCCTGCGTGCACCCTGGGAGGCGGCTCGGCCGCGGGCTCTGCCGTCGGCCGGGTAGGACGGACCACCCGTCCGTCGAGGCCGGCGCAAGTCTCGTGTGCGGCCGGCATCTCGACAGATGTGCGAGCCGGGACGAGGGCCGGCAGAGTTGCGGCCACCTCCACCGGGCTCCTCCGGGGAGAGGAGAGGCGCCCCGGCTCGCACGGTCCACGGTACGCGATCTGTACGGAATCTGTGAAGGCGTCCGTCCGGGCCGCGTCGGCGAGCGGCGGGGGTGGGATTCGAACCCACGAGGGCTTGCGCCCTGGCGGTTTTCAAGACCGCCTCGTTAGACCACTCCGGCACCCCGCCGTGCGCGGTCGAGGCTAGCGGCGGATCCGCTCCGGGGCGCCGAACGGACGTAGCGCCTCCGGCACCTCACCCTGGAGGTTCTCCAGGACGGCGAGCACGGTGCGGTCGGTGACCATGGTCCCGTTCAGCGTGTGCACCGGCTCCGGGCCGCCGCGCTCCCCCCGGTAGCGGATGCCCAGGCGGCGCGCCTGGAAGTCTGTCGTGTTCGAGCACGACGTCACCTCGCGGTAGCGCTCCTGCGCGGGGAACCAGACCTCGAGGTCGACCTTCTTCGCTGCCGGCGCGCCGAGGTCGCCCGCGGCGACGTTCACGGCGCGGTAGGGGAGGCCGAGCGAGCCGAGGAACCGCTCCTCGAGCTCGACCATCCGGTCGTGCTCCTCCCAGGACGTCTCTGGGAGGGTGTAGACGAACATCTCGACCTTGTTGAACTGGTGCACGCGGAACATCCCGCGTGTGTCCTTCCCGGCCGCGCCAGCCTCGCGGCGGAAGTTCGTCGAGAAGCCGGCGTAGCGGAGCGGGAGCTCCTCGGCGGGGAGGATCTCGCCCATGTGCAGGCCCGCGAGCGCCACCTCGGACGTGCCCGTCAGGTAGAGGCCGTCCTCGGGGAGCTCGTAGATGTTCGACCGCTCGGTGGGGAAGAAGCCGGTGCCGTACATCGCCTCCTCGCGCACGAGCACCGGTGTGATCACCGGCGTGAACCCGTGCTGGACGAGGTGGTCGAGGGCCGCCCGGTAGAGGGCGAGCGCGAGCAGCGCGGTGTCGCCGACGAGGTAGCCGAACCGCGAGCCGGAGAGACGGGCGGCGCGCTCCATCTCGAACCGCCCGATCGCGGTGTGCTCCATCGGCTCCGCGAGGCGGGGCGGTTCGCCGACGCGCCGGAGCTCCTCGGCGTCCTCCTCGCTGTCGCCGTCGGGGGTCGACGGATGCGGCGGGTTGGGCACCTGCGCCAGCAGCTCGTCGCGCACGCGCTCGGCCTCCGCGAGCTCCGCCTCTCGCTCCTGGAGCTCGGCCTTGACCCGCTTGAGCTCGTCGAGCTGCTCCGGCGTCGGTCTGCCCTTGCCGTCGAGCTTCTGCCGCGAGCGGAGCTCGTCGACCTGCGGCACGAGCGCGCGCCAGCGCGCGTCGGCGGCGAGGAGGGCGTCGAACGTCTCCGCTGCCCCCTTGCGCGCGAGCGCGGAGCGGAAGGCGCCGGGGTCGGCGCGAGCAGCCCTGAGGTCGATCACGGCGCCAGTCTAGGCGCGGGTGGTGTGGAGCGATCGTGACGCTTCTGCGCGCGTGCCTGGCACCGTCACGGAAGTGTGACGCCGGCCTGCCGCGCAGGGTTGCGCCGTGTCGGGCCGAGCCGGGGCGCGCCCGCGGTGCCAGGCACCGTCAAGACGACCCGGCGCCGGACGGACGTCTGGAGCGGCTCGCGAGGTACGCCTCGAGCACCTGCGCGACCCCCTCCTCCTCGTCCGCCGGGCACACGAGGTCGGCGGCCGCGAGCACGCGCTCGTGCGCGTTCGCCACCGCCACGCCGAAGCCGGCCCACGCCACGAGTTCGACGTCGTTCTCGCCGTCGCCGAACGCCACCGTGCGCTCGCGGGCGAACCCGAGTCGCCCGGCGAGGAACTCGAGCCCCTTCGCCTTGTTCACGTCGGAGCTCGCGAGCTCGACGAACTCGGGCAACGACTTGGAGACGTACAGGCGGCCGTCGAAGCGGGCCTTCAGGCGACGCTCGAGCGCGTCCATCGCGTGCCGCTCGCCGACGGCGACCAGCTTCGTCGGCGGCTCGCGCAGCCAGGCGAGCAGGTCGCCAACGGCGTGGAGGGGGATGTGCTGGAAGTCCGCGTACGCGCGTGCCTCGGGCGTGACCTCGGCGACGTAGAGCTCGTCCCCGACGTAGACGTTGACGTGCGACCCCTCGGCGACGACCGCGGCGACCGCTTCGCGCGCGAGCTCGAGCGGGATCGGGACGTGCCGGAGGAACGTCCCGTCGGCGTCGGCGACGACCGCGCCCTGGTAGCAGACGACGGGGTCGTCGAGGCCCGCGTCGCGCAGGTAGGGCTCGATCGAGCGGAACATCCGGCCGGTGACGACGACGACGTGGATGCCCGCCGCCCGCGCGCGCCGCAGGGCCGCCCGCGTGCGCGGCCGCAGCACGACGTCATCGGCCACGAGCGTGCGATCGAAGTCGCACGCGAAGGCCTCGACGTCGGCCGGGAACGCAGCCGGGAGCCGCAGGGTCGGGCTAGGTGCCGGCGACCGACGAGACGTACGCCGCCACGTCCTGGATCTGCTG
>DATHTC010000555.1:0-3553 GCA_035463735.1 Gaiellaceae bacterium
CTCCCTCCATGGCTGGGGACAGACCCCAGACGTGGCCGAAAGGGTCGGCTCGCTAAGCAGGCTCGACTTCGTCGCCCACGCGGATGCGGCCCGGGGTCGCGACGTCGCCCCAGACGCCGAAGTCGATCCCGTCCTCCCCTCGGATGCCGCGGTACTCCTTGATCGCGCGAAGCGTGTTCAGGTCGCGCCGGCCCGTCTCGGGGGACGTGGTCGTGATCGCGCAGCGCGCCACCTGCTCGAGCACGCGCACGACCGCCTCCCCCACGCGCACCTCGCGCCCGATCCACGAGTCCTCCTCGTGAGGCGCCACGCCGTCGACGTGGATCAGCATGCGGAAGCGCCGGCCGTCGACCGCGTCGACGCCGGCGCGGCGTGCGAGCTCTGCCAGGGAGGCCTCCGAGAGGAGCGACACGGGGCCGCGCGCACGGTCGACGGCGCGGGTCCCGCCCGGCTCGCTCTCCAGCAGCCGCACCTGCCGCCCGAGGTACGTCGAGATCGCGTCGCCCCACGGCCCCACCACCAGCCGGCCACGCAGGACGCGGCTGAACAGATCGGTCTCCACGGCCCCGTCCGTCTCGACCACGCCGTCCACGCTCGTCCCGTCCGGAAAGCGCAGCCCGAGGCGCCGCGACTCGCCGTCCCATTCGACCCCGATCGCGACCAGCCGCGGGTCGCGGAGCGCGCCGTACCGGCGCCCGCTCTCGTCCAACAGCGCGAACCGCCGGTTGTCGTCGACGCCGGACGGCCCGAGCTCGACCTCCCCCGGGCTCGTCAACCCGAGGCCCTTGACGGGCGCGACCCAGAGCGAGGAGACGTGCGCCACCGCCCCAGTCTACGGTCGTGTGCACCCCCGGCGAGAACGCACAAGTAACAGACTGTCACTTGTCCCCTCGCAAGCCGGAAAGGTGCCCCGCAACGGCGTTCCTCCGGACGGGCCCGGCGCGGCCAGCCATGCCCGAAAGAAGGGCCAAGTAGCAGTCTGTTACTTGTCCGCTTGAAAGGCGGAACGGCTCACGGCGCCTCCACCTCGATCGCAGGGTGGCGCCGTGGCTCGACGTCGAGGTCGAAGACGTAGAAGTCGCGGCCCGTCACGTGCACCGCCACGTTGTAGACCGGCGTCTCGCCGATGCGCCCCTTGAAGCTCCCGGCGTGCGCGTGCCCGTGGAGGACGAGGTCGGGCTGGTACTCGGCGACCGGGATCGCCAGCCGCGCCGAGCCGAGCATCGCGTGGATGCCGGCCGGTTCCCCCTCGAGCGTCTCGACGACGGGCGCGTAGTGGAGCAAGACGACCCGCAGGTCGACGCGCGCGATCTCCTGCAGGCCGCGCTCGATCGCGCACATCTCCTCCGTCGTCTCGGCGTAGAGGTCGCGCAGCAGCCGCTCGCCGAAGTCCGGGATCGACGAGCCGGGGAACCCGCCGACGAACCCCTTCGTGCCGACGATGCCGACCTCGAGCCCGCGCACGGTGAGCACCTCGGTCGCGCGGTCGAGGACGACGATGCCCGCGTCCCGGAGCACGCGCGCGACCTCCTCTGCGCGACCCGCGTGGACGTCGTGGTTGCCGAGCACGCACACGATCGGGACGTCGACCCGCCGCGCGGCGTCGGCGACCACGGTCGCCTGCTCGGGCTCGCCGTGCGTCGTGACGTCGCCCGCGAGCAGGACGAGGTCGACGCCCTCGAGCCGCTCGAACGACGCCTCGACGCGCTCCCGCACGGCCTCGGACGCGTGCACGTCGCCCGCCGCTGCGATCCGGATGCGATCGCTCACGCGGCTCCCGTATCCGGCGGTTAGCCTCGCCACACCCCGGGAACCGATGCGCGATGCCGAGCGACCACCCCATGGAGAGCTTCGTCGCGTCCGTGAAGAAGGTCGCCGCCACCCTGCGTGACGAGGAGATCCCGTTCGCGCTCGGCGGCGGGCTGGCGGCCTGGGCGCGCGGCGGCCCGGAGACCGACCACGACGTCGACTTCTTCGTGAAGCCCGAGGACGCACCGCGGGCGCAGGAGGCGCTCGTCCGCCACGCCGGGATGCGCGCGGAGCGTCCGCCGGAGGACTGGCTGCTGAAGGTGTGGGACGACGACGAGGGCGTGCTCGTCGACCTCGTGTTCCACCCGAGCGGCGGCCCGGTGACCGACGAGTGGCTGGCGCGGGCGGACGAGCGCGAGCTGATGGCGATGCGCCTCCCGATCCTGTCGCTCGAGGACGTGATGACGACGAAGCTGCTCGCCCTCAAGGAGCAGGAGCCCGACTTCGCCTCCGTGCTCTTGATCGCCCGCTCGCTCCGCGAGCAGATCGACTGGGAGCACGTGCGCGGGCGGACGCAGCAGTCGCCGTGGGCGAAGGCGTTCTTCACGCTCGTGGAGGAGCTCGGGATCGTGGAGCGTGCCGCCGAGGGATCCGCGGCCTAGTCCTAGAAGAAGAACTGGCGCCAGGCGGCCCACCAGTCGTCGGCGCCGGAGACGATCGTGCGCGGGTCGAGGACCTCGACCCCGGTCCGGTTGCGGTACTGCTCGACGCCGTCGGTGCCGGTGAACTCGACCCGGATCTCGCAGGGGCAGCCAGGGTCGTATGGCCGCGCCCGCTCGCGCTGCGCGAGGGCCTCCCGCGCGCCCGCCTCGATCAGCTCGCGCGCCCGCTTCGGCGTGAGGTTCCGCGCCGCCCGCGCCGTGATCCCCCACTTCACGGTCACCGTCGCGAGCGTGTCGCCGAGCAGCGCCCGCGCCTCGCGGCAGGTCGCCTCGTCGCCGGTGACGAGCACGACCGGGCACTCCCACGTGCCGCAGAACGCCGCGTTGATCCCCGTCTCGCCCACGAGCACGTCGTTGAACCAGAGGTTCTGCCACGCGCGGCCGGACACGGTGTGGTTGATGACGCCGTCGGGCGTCCCCGCCATCGCGTGCATCCCGACGAGCAGGCACGCGTCGACGCCGGTCTCGAGCGCCTCCGTGTACTGCGTCCACTCCTCCTGCACGACGAACTCGCAGTCGGGGTCGAGGAGCTCCGGGACGAGCGAGTTGAAGCTGAACCCGCCGCCGGCGCCGTGGTGGTCCATGACGACGACCTCCGTCGCGCCCGCTGCTTTCGCGCCGTGCACCGCCGCGTTGATCTCCTCGGTGTAGAGCTTCCGCCCTTCCTCGTAGAGCGGCTCGCCCGCGTTCGTCTGCGACGCATTGACGATCCCGGCGACGCCCTCCATGTCGCTGATGATCAGGACGCGCACGGGGCGGTAGCGTAGTCGCCGTGGAGACCGGTCTCGCCGGCAAGGGCGTCCTCGTCACCGGCGGGTCGGGCGGGATCGGCGCCGCGTGCGTGGCCGCGTTCAAGGAGGAGGGCGCTCGCGTCGTCGCCCACTACCATCGCGGGCGCGATCGCGCCGAGGCGACGGGCGCGGACGCGGTCGCCGGCGGCGACCTCCGCGACGAGCGCGACGTCGACCGGGTGCTCGCGCACGCACGCGAGGCGCTGGGGCGCGTCGACGTCTGCGCCGCCGTCGCCGGCGTGTGGCCGCAGGAGGACGTGCCCGTGTGGGAGCTGCCGCTGGCGCGCTGGG
>DATHTC010000556.1:0-6837 GCA_035463735.1 Gaiellaceae bacterium
GGTCAGGCCGCACAGTCAACACGGTCGCGTTCGTCGTGCTGCCGAACGCAGCGACGCCCGGCGGCGCCCAGCCCAGCCCCATCGCGCTCGCCGACCCTGCCGTTGCCGCGTATGTCGACGCCCGCGCCGGCGCAGCAGCGAGCGCGAGCTGGACGTGGAAGAAGCTCGACCCCGACGGCACCTCGGCTGGGGCAGCAACGCTCGCCGACGTGGGCGGCCTTCGCCCGTGCGACACCGTCGGCCTCGGCATCGCGCAGCTGCGGGAGCTCGTCCGCGAGGCAACCGGCGCCGCCGCGCTCGGCCCTGACAACCCGCCCGGACACGCCGTCGTGCGCTCACTGGCCGCAGCGCTCGCCGGCACACCAGCGCTCACGGAGGACGTCGATTCGCCCCCGGATCCGGCCGGCGCCGCCGCAGCCGAGCTTGCGCAACGCTACACGCGCGTGCGCGACGCGGCGGCCGCGGCCGCAACGGACGCACGCGCAGCAGCCGCACCCACCGCGACGGAGAACGCGCGGCGGAAGGCGCTCGCCCGGATGGCACGGTGGGGGATCACCCCGCTCGCCGACGAAAGCACGCTCGCCGAGCGCCTTGTCCGCGCAGCCGAGGTGCTCGAACGCCGGATCGCCGAAGCACCCTCGACCATCGCGGGCGCGACGGTCGAGGTGATTGCCGGGGCGATCGGCGCGCTCGTCTCGCCCGAAGGGCCGCTACCGGTGTTCGCGCGTCTTCGCGCCGCGACGTTCGCCGGCCTGCGCGCCGAGCCGACGACCGCGGGCGCAAAGCCACGACTCGACCCCGACTGGCTGGAGACGGTGGCAGCCGTCCGGCCGGCGCTGGCGCGGCTCGAGGCGGTCCAGCTCCAGCAGCGGCTCGCAACCGGCGGCCAGCCGCTACGCGCATGGACGAACCGCCCCGGCGACCCGTGGCAGACCGTCCCACCGCCGCCATCCGACATCGAGGTCGTCCGCGCCACCCGCCTCACCGCCGTCTTCGGGCCGCCCAATGTGCTCCCGCCACAGCCGGCCGCGAACACGACAGGCACGGTTGCCGTCGCGGTCATCGACCGCTTCGGCGAGACCGTCCCCGACCCCGAGCACATCAGCTCGGTCGCCTTCTCGCACGACCTCCCGCCCGCACGCGCGCCGCAGGCCGTCGTGCTCGCGGTGCCGCCCGTGGTCGACGAGGAGCTGACCCCCGCGGTCCTGGTCGACATCATCGCCGACGTCCGGGCACTCGCACGTACACGGATGGCAGACGCAGCGCGGCTGGGCGCCGCCACCGGAGCGCTGCACCTCGCGGCGCTGCCGGCAGCCGGACGCAGCGGCGTCGAGCTCGGAGGAACCCGCTGATGGCCTACCGCTTCGATCTCCACGTCCGGCTCGAGGCGGTCCACACGGTGCACGACCTGAAGGCGGTCGAAGCGGCCGTGCGCGCCGAGGTTCACGACCCCGTGTGGTTCCTCGGCCGGCAATGGCAGCTCGGCGAGCACCGCGGCACCGACGCCGCCTCGCCGGGGCTCGTGCACGTGTCGGTCACCGAGACGCCGGTCGCAGGCCGCTCCGCCGCGCCCGAGGACGATCCGCGGATCACCCCGCCGGAGGCGGTGATCGAGTCCGAGCCCGAGCAGTGGTGGACGATCGGCCGGCGCGTACGCGTCGGCCGTGCCCTGCGCAACGCCGTGCCGGCCGAGAAGCGAACCGACCCGGACTTGCTCCTCCCGGAACTCGCGCCGCCCTACGACGTCCTCAACGGACGGCGGGCGCTCGACGGGCTCGCGCTCTACCGCTCGCGCGCCTCGCTCGGCCTGACCGACGCGCAGTTCGCCGGGCAAGGCGTCCCCGCGGGCGAGCCCGCAGACGACTGGGATCCCGACGAGCTCGCCTACTCCGCGGCGTTCACCGCCGGCCCGACGACGCTGACGATCCCGCGGCACGGCGGCGGCGACGTCGACTGGTACTCCGCGACCGCGACCGGACGGAACCCGCCCGCCGCCTCAACGCCGACCGTGCGTACGAGCTACCCCACGCGCGTCGCCTACGCCGGCGCGCCGCACCCGCGCCTGTGGCAGATCGAGCAGCGCCGCTACGACCCCGGGGCTGTCGCACCGCACCGCACGCGGCTCGCCTCGCTGCTGCTCATCAACCTCACCGCCTCGCACGGCGACAACTGGTTCACCGCACCGCTGCTCAACCCGACAGGAACGCTCGTCGCTGTAAACGACGTGCAGGTCGAAGACGTGATGGGGCTGACGACGAAGAAGGGCGCCGTCAACGACTGGTCGTTCTTCCGTGTCAGCGGACGCGGCACATCCGAGCTGCTGATCTGGCCCACCGTCGCCAACCCTCTGACCGCGGCCACCCCGCTCGACAACGTGCTGCTCGGTGTCGACGAGGACGCCAACATCCTCTGGGCGATCGAGCAGCGCGTCAACGGCGCCGAGCTCTTCGAGCCCGACGAGCCTGAGCCCGCAGAGCCGGCAACGCCGCCCGAAGGCCAGGTGGTTGTGACCGGCAGGCGCCGCTACCGCTACATCCCGGCGACGAGCGTCCCGCACCACTGGCACCCATACCTCATCTCCGACGCGGGGAACATCCGCCGCTACGTGCAGGCGCGCCTTGCCGACCTCAACGAGCGGCCGGTCGACCCACGCCCCGGCCCGGCGAGCCGGCTCCTCCGCAACCCCACTGCCGGGCCGACCGACCCGTTCCACGAGATCGCCCCCGGCGCCATCCCGCGTTCCGGCGCGCGCATCGATCGCCGCTACGTACTCGGCCGCCGCGTCGACGGACAGCCGGTGCTGTGGATTCAACGGCGCCGCTACCCCCTGTTCGCGCCGCCCGCCTCGGCACTGCGCTTCGACGTCCTCGAGGAGATCCTCGAGACGCGTTTGTGACGGTGACGCGGGCGCGCCGGCGCGTCCCGACGGCAGCCGGCGGCAGATGCCTGTATCACCCGTTACGGAGCCGGTGGCGCGAAACGACGTCTTCGCCGTCCTCATCCAAAGCGGGTGAGGAGACCCAGGCCCAGCCCTCGTAGGCTCGGCCTGTCGTCGAGCAGGAGGAAGCGCATGGCCTGGTTCTGGTGGCTCATCGGCGTGGTGATCGTCGCCGCGTGGATCGTCGCGATCGTCGACATCGTGCGGCGACGCCATACCCGGACGGTCGCCGCCACGTCCGCGTGGATCCTGCTCGTCGTGATCCTCCCCGTCCTGGGCACGCTGGCCTATTTCCTCGTCAACGGCGGCTTCGGCACGGGCGCGCCGACGGACGCGCAGGACCCGAACGCCACGCGCTTCGGCCGCTAGCGCCGCGCCGCCCGACGCGCCGACGCCGCCGCGTCATCGTCGTCGGCGACCACGCGGCCAGTGGCCCGGAGCGCCTGGGCGCTCACGCAGACGACCGCCGAGGTGGTGACGCGGGCGCGCTTCCCAGCAGGACACGACCGCTGCGGCTCTAGGCAGTCGCGGGAGCCTTTGCCAGGATCCGACGTGTGACGGGGGATCCTCTCGCGCTCGACGCGGCGACGATGCGTTGGCTCGGCTACCAGACGGTCGACCTGCTCGTCGACCGGCTCCTCGACGAGGCCGCACCGCCGCTTCGACGCGCATCGCCGGCCGAGATGCGCCGGCGGCTCCACGGCCCGCCGCCGGACCAGGGGGAGCCGTTCGAGGACGTCCTGGCACAGCTCGAGCGCGACATCCTCCCGTTCGCCAGCCGGGGCGACCATCCGGGCTTCCTCGCGTTCATCCCGTTCTCCGGGACGTGGCCCGGCGCCCTCGGCGATCTCGTCGCGAGCGCCTGTAACTTCTACGCGGGCTCGTGGATGGAGTCGGCCGGCCCGAGCCAGGTCGAGCTCGAGCTGCTGGGCTGGTTCAAGCGGTGGATCGGCTACCCGGACGAGGCCTCCGGGCTGCTCCTCAGCGGCGGCTCGGCGGCGAACATGACCGCGCTCGCGTGCGCGCGCGAGACGCTCGCCGGCGCGATGTCCGGTGACCTCGTCGCCTACGTCTCGGACCAGGCGCACTCCTCCGTCGCGCGTGCGGCACGTCTGCTCGGCTTCCGGCCGGAGCAGGTGCGCGTCCTGCCCGTCGACCGGGAGTTCCGCCTCGACCCGCGCACGCTCGCGGCGGCGATGGACGCGGATCGCGCCGCCGGCCGGCGACCGCTGTTCGTGTCCGCGAGCGCAGGAGCGACGAACACGGGCGCCGTCGACCCGATCCCGGCGCTCGCCGAGGCCTGTCGCGAGCGCGGCGCGTGGCTCCACGCAGACGCCGCGTACGGCGGCTTCGCCGTCCTCACGGAGCGAGGCCGCGACGTCCTCGCGGGCCTCGAGCTCGCCGATTCGGTCGCGCTCGACCCACACAAGTGGCTCTACCAGCCCTACGAGTGCGGCTGCCTCCTCGTCCGGGACGGACGACGGCTCCGCTCGGCGTTCTCGATTACCCCGGACTACCTGCGCGACGCCGAGCCCACCGACGGCGAGGTCAACTTCGCCGACCTCGGCCTGCAGCTCACGCGCGCCGCTCGGGGACTGAAGCTGTGGATCTCGTTGCGTTCCTTCGGCCTCGATGCCTTCCGGGAGGCGATCGACCGCTCGCTCGACGTCGCGGCGCTGGCTGCCGACCGGGTCCGGACGAGCACGCGGTTCGAGCTCGCAGCCCCGCCGGCGCTCGGCGTCGTCTGCTTCCGTTGTCGGCGCAGCGAGGTTCAGGACGAGGACGAGCGGGAGCGGCTGCACCTCGGGCTCGCGGCCGCGCTCGAGCGCAGCGGCATCGGCCTCGTGTCGACGACTCGCCTGCGCGGCGAGCACACGCTCAGGATCTGCGTGCTCGGCCATGCCACCGGCCCGGAGCACGTCGAGGCGGTGCTCGACTTCCTGGAGCGGGCCGAGCCCGAGCCCGGCGTCGGCGCCGCAGGCCGCTACGAGCGGAGCCCCGACGTCCGGCGCGGCTGGCTCGACCGCGCGGGCGCGGACGCAGCCCGCCGGCTCCCGCTCCTGCACGACCTCCCGGACGACGCGCTCGAGCGTGTGGCCGCCCTCGCCGAGCCCGCCGACGCGGTCGCGGGGGCGATGCTCGTCGAGCGGTGGAGCACGTCACGCGACTTCTTCATCCTCGTGGAGGGGACGGTCGAGGTGCTGGTGGAGGGCGAGCGGGTGCGGGAGCTCGGTCCGGGCGACTTCTTCGGCGAGCTGGCCTCGCTCGACTGGGGAGCCGGTTACGGCTACCCGCGCCTCGCCTCCGTGGTCGCCACCTCGCCCGCGCGCCTGCTCGTCTTCAGGGACGGCGCGCTCAACGAGCTCCTCGACGCGGCGCCGACGCTCGCGGGCGCGATCCGCGCCGCCGTCCGCGAGCGGCTGGACACGGTGTGAGCTCCCGACTGCTCCGAGTCCTCCGGTCGGTCTTCGGCAACGCCGACCTCCGCCGGGTCGAGCTCGCGTTCGCCGGGTTCAACGCCGCCGAGTGGGCGGTGTGGATCGCGATGCTCGTCTACGCGTACGAACAGGGCGGGGCGATGGAGGCCGGGCTCGTCGCGCTCGCGCAACTGGCTCCCGCCGCGCTCTTCGGCCCGTTCGCATCCGTGCTCGCCGACCGGCGGCGCCCCGCAGGGGTGCTGGTGGCGGGATACGTCGCGCAGGCCACGGCAATGGGTGCGACCGCCGGCGTCCTCGTCGCCGAGGGGCCGCCGCTGCTCGCGTACGCGTGCGCCGCGGTCGCCGCGACCGCCGTGACGGTCACCCGGCCGACCCAGGCGACGCTGGTTCCGGCGCTCGCGCGGTCGCCCGAGGAGCTGACGGCGGCGAATGTCGTCTCGGGCTGGATCGAGAGCCTGAGCATGCTCGCCGCCCCCGCGCTCGCGGGGGTGCTGCTCGCCGTGGCGAGCCCGGGAGCCGTCTTCGCGGCGATGGCCGCCGTCGCCGCGGCGTCCGCGCTGCTGGTGGTGCCGGTGCACGGTCCGGCCGCCGCCGGTGCCGCCGGCGCGCCGGCGCAGGAGGCCCTGGCCGGCTTCCGTCTCGTCGCCCGCGACCGGGACGCACGGACGCTCGTGGCACTGCTCGGCGGACAGTTCGTCGTGATCGGAGCCCTGGACGTGCTGTTCGTCGTGCTCGCAGTCGACACGCTCGCCCTCGGCGCGCCCTGGGCCGGATACCTCAACGCGGCGTTCGGCGCGGGCGGCGCGCTCGGCATCGTCGCGACCGTCGCGCTGGTCGGCCGCCGTCGGCTCGCGCCACCGCTCGCGCTCGGGCTCGCGGTGTGGTCGGTCGCGTTCGCCGCCCTCGCGCTGCGAGCGACGGCACTGGCTGCGATCGTCCTGCTCGCAGCTGCCGGCGCCGGCCGCAGCCTGCTCGATATCGCGGGGAGGACCCTGCTGCAGCGGACGTGCCGGACCGACGTGCTGTCGCGGGTGTTCGGCGTCCTCGAGGGGCTGTCGATGGCGGGGCTCGCGGCCGGGTCGCTGCTCGCGCCGCTCCTCGTCGCCGCCGGCGGAGCGCGGGGCGCGCTCCTCGTGCTGGCACTCCTCCTCCCTCTCGTGCTGGTCGTCGTCGGGCGCCGACTCCTCGAGCTCGACGGGCGGGCAGACGTGCCGGTCGTCGAGATCGGCCTGCTTCGCTCGCTCCCCGTCTTCGCGCCGCTCGGAGCGCCGGAGCTGGAGGCGGTCGCGCGGAGGCTCGTCGCGGTCGAGGCGGCAGCCGGCGAAGCGGTGGTGACGCAAGGCGAGGCCGGCGAGCGCTTCTACGTCGTCGCCGACGGGAGCCTCGACGTCGGCGACCTGCGGACGCTCGAGCGCGGTGACTGCTTCGGGGAGATCGCGCTCCTGCGCGGGGTCCGGCGCA
>DATHTC010000557.1:0-1745 GCA_035463735.1 Gaiellaceae bacterium
GGCAGCGTCGGCGACGCCGGAGGTCGGCGCGGCGAGGGGGAATCCGTGGCGCCGCCCCCGAACCGCGGCGCACGCGTGCCAGGCACAGTGACGGCGTCTTTACGGTGCCTGGCACCGTCACGGAAGTGTCACGGGCCCGCCCGATCGGGGCCTGTCCGCCGGCGCGACTAGGCTCCTGCGCCGTGATCCGGATCCCTCCTCACCGCGGCGGGTGGCTCGAGGTCGTGTGCGGGCCGATGTACAGCGGCAAGAGCGAGGAGCTGATCCGGCGCCTGCGCCGCGCGGAGATCGCCGGCCAGCGCGTGCTCGTCGTCAAGGCAGGGTTCGACGACCGCTACGACGTCGCGCACGTCGTCAGCCACGCCGGCGACCGCCTCCGGGCCGTCTGCGCCGAGGCGGGCGACGTGCTGCGGCTCGCGGACGGCTACGACGTCGTCGGCCTCGACGAGCTCCACTTCTTCGCCGAGGAGCTGATCGTCGACGTCGTGCTCGAACTGCGGGCCCGCGGCCGGCGGGTCGTCGTCTCCGGCCTCGACTGCGACTTCCGCGGCGAGCCGTTCGGAGCGATGTCGCGACTGCTCTGCCATGCCGAGCTCGTGGACAAGCTCCAGGCCGTCTGCCACCGCTGCGGCGGGCCCGCGACACGCACGCAGCGACTGGTCGACGGCCGTCCAGCCCCGTTCGGCGGGCCCACGATCCAGGTCGGCGCGCTCGACTCCTACGAGGCCCGCTGCGCCGGCTGCTACGAGCCCGGCGAGGACAGCGCCGCCCGAAGCGCCCCCAGCTCCGCCTTCGCCGCCTCCAGCACCTGAGCGCGGTACTGCAGGACGAGCGCCCCGCCACCGGCGAGCTCCCGCGCCGCCTGGTCGATCAGGCGGCGCACGTGCACGAGCCCGTCCCCCGGCGCGTACACCGCGTCCGGCGGCTCGCCGTCGTAGCCGCCCTCCGCCGCCTGGAGGTACGGCAGGTTCCCGACGACCAGATCGAACGGCCCCTCCACCGGGTCGAGCAGGTCGCCGTGGAGGACGCGGACGCGGTCGGCGACGCCGTGCCGCGCGGCGTTCTCGCGCGCGAGGGCGACGGCGCGGCGGTTCACGTCGGTCGCCCATACGGCCGCCTTCGGCTTCGCGGCGGCGAGTGCGACGGCGATCGCGCCCGTGCCCGTGCCGGCGTCGGCCACGCGCACCGGCACGCCGTCCATGCGTGCGAGCGCGGCCGCAACGACGCGCTCCGTCGCCGGCCGCGGCGTCATCACGACGCCCGGCCGGACGCGCAGGCGCAGCCCGGCGAACGCCACCTCTCCCACACCCGGATCGTGCCTGGACGGCGAGGGGCTACGCGAGGGCGAGGCGGTCGCCGGCCGCGAGGCCGCGACGCGAGGCCTCGCCGGCCGCGAGCTCGAGCACGGCCTTCGCGCCCCGCCGCGCGGCGGTCCGCCAGGGCGGGAGCGCGGGCACGACGTCGACGACCGTCAGCTCCCGGTCGAGGAAGACGACGTCGATCGGGAAGCGCATGAAGAACGTGTGCACCGAGCCCGCGGGCCGGAGCAGGATGCCCTCGTCGGACGGCAGCTCCGCGCGGCCCAGGAGGCCGCGCATCCGCCGGAGCGGGCGCGCCGCCACGAGCAGCTGCTCGCAGACGACGCGTCCGTCCGTGCGGGTGAGCAAGGCGACCTCAGTAGCCAACGTGGATGTGGTCTGCGTGGTCGCGGAGCGCGAACGACGGGCCGCCCAGCCCGAGCAGGG
>DATHTC010000558.1:0-2457 GCA_035463735.1 Gaiellaceae bacterium
GGGCGGCCGGGAACTTCGGGCACAAGGCCTTCCTGTTGGTCGTGTGGGTCGGCGCGACCGCACTCGCGCACGGGCTCGTCCTCGTCTTCCGGGCGTTCGAGCTGCGTCCCCGCTCGTGACCGAGGAGACCCCCACGGCGCAGGCCCCCGCGGCGGAGCGGCCGTGGCACGAGCTTCCCGGCGACGCGGTTGCGGCCGCGCTCGAAGTCGATCCCGCCCGCGGCCTGACTGCGGCCGAGGCCGCGGCCCGACTCGATCGCTACGGCCCGAACAGGTTCGCAGAGGCCGCGACCGAGCCCCGCTGGCGCGCGTTCGTCCGCCAGTACCGCGACCCGATGCAGATCGTGCTGCTCGTCGCCGGCATCGGCAGCATCGTCCCGCTCGACCAGTACGCGACCGGCATCGTCCTCCTCCTCCTCACCGTGCTGAACGCCGTCCTCGGCCTGCGCCAGGAGGGGAAGGCGGCGGCCGCGGTCGCGGCGCTGCAGAAGATGATGATCATCAAGGCCAGGGTGCGCCGCGACGGCACGCTCGTGCAGATTCCGGCCCACGAGCTCGTGCCGGGAGACGTCGTCTCGATCGAGGCGGGCGACATCGTCCCCGCGGACGGGCGGCTGCTGACGGCCGCCACGCTCGAGGTCGCAGAGGCGGCGTTGACCGGCGAGAGCGTGCCGGTCTCGAAGGGCGTCGAGCCGGTCGTCGGCGACGACGTGCCGCTCGGCGACCGGACGGACATGGTCTTCATGAACACCAACACAACGCGCGGTACGGGCCAGTTCGTCGTGACCGCGACGGGCATGACGACCGAGGTCGGGCACATCTCCGGGATGCTCCAGGCGGAGGGCGAGACCGAGACGCCGCTCACGCGCCAGCTCGCCCGGCTGACCCGGCAGATCCTGATCATCGCGGGCATCGCCGTCGTCATCTCGATGATCCTGAACCTCTCGCGCGGCGACAGCTTCGAGCTCGTGTTCACCGCCGCGATCGCGTTCGCCATCTCCGCGATCCCGACGGGGCTGCCGGCGGTCGTGACCACGATCCTCTCGATGGGGACGCAGCTCCTCGCCCGCGCCAACGCGATCGTGAAGCGGCTGCGCTCGACGGAGACGCTCGGCTCCACCTCGGCGATCTGCTCCGACAAGACGGGCACGCTGACGCTGAACCAGATGACGGCCGTCGAGCTCACGATCCCCGGTCGCCGGTACGCGATCTCGGGCAGCGGCTACGAGACCGAGGGGACGATCAAGCGGGTGGCCGGCGAGCCCGACCTGCCGCTCGAGCAGTTCCTCGTGCCGATGCTGCTCGCCTCCGACGCCGTGGTCGCCGACGGGGCGATGATCGGCGACCCGACCGAGGGCGCGCTCGTCGTGCTCGCGGAGAAGGGCGGCCTCGACGCCGCCTCGACCCGCGCGGCCTTTCCGCGCGTCGCGGAGCTGCCGTTCGACGCCGAGTACAAGCTGATGGCGACGTTCCACCGGATGACCGACGATTCCGGCCGCGAGATCGTGCGCTGCTTCGTCAAGGGCGCACCCGACCAGCTGCTCGCCCGCAGCACGACGCACCTCGACCCGGAGCTCCGCGTGGCCGAGGTCGACGACGGCTTCCGCCAGCGCTACCTCGACGAGAACGCGAGGATGGGAGAGCAGGGCCTGCGCGTGCTCGCGACGGCGCGCAGGGACTTCGACCCGGCCTCCTTCGATCCCGGCGGCGACATGCTCGCGCTGATGCAGGAGCTGACCCTGCTCGCGCTCGTCGGCATCGTCGACCCGCCCCGGCCGCAGGCGAAAGCGGCGATCGCGGAAGCGAAGTCGGCGGGGATCCAGGTACGGATGATCACCGGCGACCACGCCGTCACGGCGGCGGCGATCGCGACTGACCTCGGGATCGAGGGCCGGGCGATCACCGGCGCGGAGTGGGCCGCGATGAGCGACGACGAGGCGCTCGCCGCGATCGACGCGATCGGCGTCATCGCGCGGGTGACGCCCGAGGACAAGGTGCGGCTGGTCGACACCCTGAAGCGGCGCGGGCACATCGTCGCCATGACCGGCGACGGCGTGAACGACGCGCCGGCGCTGAAGCGGGCGGACATCGGCATCGCGATGGGGATCACGGGCACGGAGGTCTCGAAGGAGGCCGCGGCGATGATCCTCACGGACGACGACTTCTCGACGATCGTCAAGGCCGTCCGGATCGGCCGCGGCCTCTACGACAACCTGAAGAAGTACATCCAGTTCCAGATGGCCGCCCTGATCGGGTTCATCGTCACGTTCCTCGGGGCGAGCATCGCGAACATCGTCAGCGGTGTGCCGTTCCTGCCGCTGCAGACGCTGTGGATCAACTTCACGACGCAGATCTTCATGGCCGTGGGCCTCGGCTACGGCGCGCCCGCGCCCGACCTGATGGAGCGGCGGCCGCGGCGCCTGGACGAGCAGATCCTCCCGCGCGACCTGCTCGTCTG
>DATHTC010000559.1:0-7800 GCA_035463735.1 Gaiellaceae bacterium
GCCGGCGCCGACGAGCCGCTTCGTCTGCGACACGAGCTCCGGGATCGAGCCTTCCTGCCCGGGGTCGGGCATCGAGGCGAACCCGTGCGCGGACACGGCCTCGACGCCGAGCGGGCCGAGCACGAGCGGGAGCACGAACGAGGCGGCCGAGTAGCCGTAGTCGACCACGAGGCGGAAGCCGCGCGCGCGGATCTCGTCACCGTCGAGAGCGTTCAGGAGGTCCTGCGCGTAGCTCTCCCGCACGCGCGCCGGATAGCCGATCTCCCCCACCTCGTTGTAGGCGCTGCGCCGCAGCTCCTGGCGCGTGAAGTGCTTCTCGATCTCCTTCTGGAGCGCCGGCGTCAGCTGGATCCCCGGCGGCTCGAAGATCTTCACCTGCACGATCTCGGGATCGGCCGAGCTCGTGCCGACGTGGATCCCGGCGTCGTAGGCGTGCATCTTCAGCATGTGGCGGGCGACGGGCGAGGGTGCCGCACGGAGGTCGTCGACGTTCACGCCGGTCGAGATCAGGCCCGTGATCACGGCCCGCTTGACCATGCGGCACGCCGGCGCCGGGTCGCGGCTGGCGACGACGCGGGCGCCCCGGTCGAGCGCGGTCCCGAGCGCGGCCGCCAGCCGGATCGACACCTCCGGTGTGAGGTCGACGTTGACGAGGCCGGAGACCCCGTCGCGCCCGAAGAGCTTCGAGGTGGCGCGCGACTCCCAGATCAGGCTCTCGTGGATCTGCGCGCCCGTCTCGACCTCCTTGTACGGGTAGATCCGCACGCCGGGGAAGACGCTGCTCTCGGGCCCGAGGGTGACGTTGTCGCCGACCGCCACGCCCTCGTGCAGGCGCACGTGGTCGCGGATGTCGCACGCCCGGCCGACGATCGCTCCCTCGACGAGCGCGCTCCGTCCCACGTGGGTCGAGGCGTCGACGACGGAGCGGACGACGCGGGCCCCCTCGCGGAGGGTGACGTTCGGGCCCAGCACCGAGGAGGCGCCGACCGTCGCGCCCGCCGCGATGCGGACGTTGTCGCCGATGAAGGCGGGCCCCTCGATCGCCTCGAGGTCGGCAAGCTCGACGCCGTCGCCGATCCAGATGTTGCCGCGGAGGCGGATCCCGGTGATCTCGAGGCGGACCCGCCGCTCGAGCGCGTCGACGTTCGCCTGCCGGTACTGGTCGAGGTTGCCGATGTCCTGCCAGTAGCCGTCGCAGACGTGACCGTAGATCGGCCGGCCCATCTCCAGCAGGAGCGGGAAGAGCTCCTTGGAGAAGTCGTACGGCCGGTCGTCGGGCACGTGCCGCAGCACCTCCGGCTCGATCACGTAGATCCCGGTGTTGATCGTGTCGGAGAAGACCTGGCCCCACGACGGCTTCTCGAGGAACCGCTCGACGCGGCCGTCGTCGTCGGTGACGACGATCCCGAACTCGAGCGGGTTCTCCACGGACTTCAGCCCGATCGTCACGGCGGCGCCCTTCTCGCGGTGCGTCGTCACCAGCTGCGTCAGGTCGATGTCGCAGAGCGCGTCGCCGGAGATCACGAGCACGGTGTCGTCGAGCTTCCCGCTCGCCAGCCGCACCGAGCCGGCCGTGCCCAGCGGCGTCTCCTCCACCGAGTACTCGATCTCGACGCCGAGCGCGTCGCCGTCGCCGAAGTAGGAGCGGATCGCCTGCGGCAGGAACGCGAGCGTGACGATCACCTCGTCGAACCCGTGCCGGCGGAGCAGCTCGATGATGTGCTCCATGCACGGCTTGCCGACGATCGGGACCATCGGCTTCGGCTGGTTCGAGGTGAGCGGCCGCAGGCGCGTCCCCTCGCCGCCGGCCATCACGACGCCCTTCACGCCGGCGCCTCCGCCCGCAGCTCGCGGATTGCCTTCCACGCGTACCCGACGAGCGCGGCCACGGCGAGGGCGAAGCCGGCCCAGAAGATCCACAGCGGCCAGTCCGTGCCCTCGGAGGTCACCATCACGAACGCCAGCGAGGCGTACAGCAGCCACGTCGCCGCCTTGCCGAGGAGGTTGACCTCGAACCGGTAGCCGCGTCCGAGCGCGAAGGGGGTCGCGACGATCAGCAGCAGGTCGCGGGCCGGGATCAGGAGCGCGACCCAGGGCAGCCGGTCGTCCCACCACAGCATCAACACGGCTGCGTCGATCATCAGCCGGTCGGCGAGCGGGTCGGCGATCTTCCCGAAGGCCGACTCCGCGTGCCAGCGGCGGGCGAGGTAGCCGTCGACCTGGTCGGTGACGCCGGCGGCGGCGAACACGAGCGCGGCCGGCCAGCTCTTGCCCCCGTCGGCATCCGCCAGCAGGACGACGAAGACGGGGATCAGCAGCAGGCGCGCGACCGTCAGCGCGTTCGGCAGCTGGGCGAGCGGACTCGGGACCGCGCGGGTGGCCACGGGTCAAGGATAGTGCGGCGCGGCCGTCGGCTCCGGCTGCTCCCCGCGGCGCCGGGTGCAGGCGGAGCCCAAGCCCCGCCTGCACCGCCCGACGGACTAGCAGACGACGATGAGGTGGAACGAGGCGTCCGCAAGGACGCCGGCGGAGCTGCGCGTCGCAACCAGAACGCCGTTGGCGTTCCCACCTCGGCTCGCGACGGCGGTCTCGGCGATCGGGGGGAGGCCGACGCCGACCGCGCCCGCGGCCGCCACGTAGGTGCAGCGGGTGACGTCCTGAGTGAAGATCACCTCGTACAGGCCCGTGCCGAGCCGGCCCGCGGACGTCGTGCCCTGCGACCGCGCGATGCTCCCGCTCGAGTTGACGACCGCCGTCAGCCTGGTGACCGACCCGGCCGGCCCTGCCGGCCCGGCCGGGCCAGCGGGACCCTGCGGCCCTGCGGGGCCCTGTGGGACCTGGTTGAGGGCGAAGTCGACGAGCCGCAGGGAGCGGTTCGCGACCTTCGCCGAGGTGACGGCGTTGTTCCGGATCTTGACGCCCGTCACAGCGCCGTTCCGGAGCTGGGCCGTGCCGACGCTGTTCCGGGGCGCGAGCTGCGAGACGGCGGCGACGCTCGTCCCGCCGAGCGCAACGAAGAGCGCGAGACAGGCGACGACCATGGCCGGGGACGGCCGACGGATCCGTCGCGGCATGAGATCTCCTTTCGTGGGGGGTTGCGGCTGCGGCGGCCGCGCGACGAGTCTCTCAGGCGGGGTGACGGGACGCGAGGCCCGCCCCCGCTGCGCCCTGGCACGATGCGCGCCATGCTGAGGCTCGAGCTGCCCGGCTTCGTCAACGCGCACTCGCACGCGTTCCAGCGGACGCTCCGCGGGCGCACGGAAGGCGGCGACTTCTGGGCGTGGCGCGAGCTGATGCTCCGCGAGGCGGAGCGGCACTCGCCGGCCACCGTCCGCGCCCTGTACACGGACGTCTACCGCGAGATGCGCCGCGCGGGGTTCACCGCCGTCGGCGAGTTCCACTACCTCGGCCTCGACGAGGCGCTCGCGGCCGCCGATGCGGCCGCCGAGGCCGGGATCGAGCTCGTCCTGCTCCACGTCGCGTACGCACGCGGCGGCCTGCCCCGCTTCCGCCAGGGCTCGCCACGCGAGTACCTCCGCCAGGTCGAGGCGCTGCGCGGCCGGGGTCTCCGCGTCGGTCTCGCCCCCCACTCCGTCCGCGCCTGCCCGCCCGACTGGCTGGAGGAGGTCGCCCGCTACGCCGCCGCGGACGAGCTGCCGCTCCACGTCCACGCGGACGAGCAGCCGCGCGAGGTCGAGGAGTGCCTCGCCGAGCACGGGGTCAGGCCGATCGAGCTGCTCGACCGCTGCGGCTGCCTCGGCGCCCACACCACGGTCGTCCACGCCACGCACGCGGACGGCGCCGAGCTCGACCTGCTCGCCGCGGCAGGCGCGCGGATCTGCGCGTGCCCGACGACGGAGGCGAACCTCGGCGACGGCTTCCTCCCGGTCGAGCGCGTCGTCCACCGCGGCATCGGCCTCTGCGTCGGCTCCGACTCGAACGTGCGGATCGACCCGCTGGAGGAACTGCGCGAGCTCGAGGGAATCGCGCGGCGCCAGGCCGGCCGCCGCAACGTCCTCTCCGTCGAGGCGCTCCTCTGCGCCGGCGCGGACGAGGGCGCAGCGGCGCTCGGGCTCGAGCGGTGGCCCGACACCGCGGTCGACCTCACCCACCCGTCGCTCGCCGGCGTCGCGGAGGAGGACGTGTACGCCGCGCTCGTCCTCGGGTGCGCCGCGGACGTGATCGCGACGCCGTGACGTACGAGTGGCGAGAGCACACGGCGGAGGTCGAGCTCGCGGTCGACGCCGACTCGGAGGAGGCCGTGTTCGCGGAGGCCGCGGACGCGCTCGCGCGCCTCGTCGAGCTCGACGCGGGAGGCGAGGCGGCATCCCACGACGTCGCGCTCGACGCCCCCGACCGCCCCGCTCTCCTGGTCGCGTGGCTCGACGAGCTCGTGTACCTGGCGGACGTGGAGGGCTTCGTCGCCGACCGCGTCGACGGGCTCCGCCTGCGCCCGGGCGGCCTCGACGCCACGCTCGTCGGGCGCCGGACGGCGATCGACCCGATCGTGAAGGCTGCTACGTACCACCGGCTAGGCTTCGAACAGGAGGGAGGTCGCTGGCGTGCACGCGTCGTCCTCGACGTCTGAGCTCCGGCGGATCGACGAGACGCTGTGGGAGCTTCCCGCCTCGGCGCGCCCGGACATGCGCGTGCCGGCGCGCGTGTTCGCCAGCGAGGCGATCCTCGAGGAGATCCGCCGCGACCTCTCGCTCGAGCAGCTCGCGAACGTCGCCACGCTCCCCGGCATCGTCGACGCCGCGTATGCAATGCCCGACATCCACCAGGGCTACGGCTTCCCGGTCGGCGGCCTCGCCGCGACCGAGCTCCCCGACGGCGTGGTCTCTCCCGGCGGCGTCGGCTACGACATCAACTGCGGCGTGCGGCTGCTCGCGCTGCCGCTGACGGAGGCCGAGCTCGGGGAGCGGCGCGAGCCGCTCGTCCACGAGCTCTCCCGCGCGATCCCGGCGGGCGCCGGCAAGCACTCCGGCCGCGGCACGGCGCCGGAGCTCGAGCGCGTGCTCCGGGACGGTGCCTCGGCGGTGGGCGAGGAGCGAGACGTCGAGGCGACCGAGTCGCGCGGCCGGCTCGAGGGCGCCGACCCGGGAGCGGTCTCGGATCGCGCGAAGGAGCGCGGACGAGGCCAGCTCGGGACGATGGGCTCCGGCAACCACTTCGTCGAGCTCGAGCGGGTCGAGCGGGTGCTCGACCCGGGCGCGGCCGCGCGGATGGGCCTCGCGGAGAACCAGCTCACCGTGCTGATCCACTCGGGCTCGCGCGGGCTCGGCCACCAGGTCTGCACCGACTTCGTCCGCCGGATGGACGCCGCGCTGCCGCGGTACGGCATCCGCCTGCCGGACCGGCAGCTGTCGTGCGCGCCCGCCTCGTCGCCCGAAGGCGAGGCCTATCTCGCCGCCATGGCCGCCGCCGCGAACTTCGCCTGGGCCAACCGGCAGGAGCTCGCCAACCGCGTCCGCGCCGCGATCGGGCGCGTGCTGGGCCGGGAAACGGCGGATGGGACAGGTCAGGTCTACGACGTCGCCCACAACGTGGCGAAGCGCGAGCGGCACGGCGGCCGGGACGTGCTCGTGCACCGGAAGGGCGCGACGCGCGCGTTCCCGGGCCAGCCGGTGTTCATCCCCGGGTCGATGGGAACGGCGAGCTTCGTGCTGGAGGGCCTCCCGGGCGCGCTCGAGCGCTCCTTCGGGACGACGTGCCACGGCGCCGGCCGCCGCATGAGCCGCACCGGCGCGCGCAAGCGGATCGGCGGCGCCGAGCTGCGGCGCGAGCTCGAAGCGCGCGGCATCGTCGTCCGCTGCCCCTCGAACAAGGGCCTCGCCGAGGAGGCGCCGTTCGCGTACAAGGACGTCGACGACGTGGTGGAGGTGGTCGAGCGCGCCGGCCTCGCCCGCCGCGTCGCCCGCCTCGTCCCGCTCGGCGTCGTGAAGGGCTAGAAGCTGATGTGAGCTCGAGCCACGAGGAATCCGCCTGTGGCGCGGGGCGTTGTAGATGGTGATGGACGTCACCGAGTCCACGTTCGCGGCGGAGGTGATCGAGCGGTCGGCCGAGCTGCCGGTCGTCGTCGACTTCTGGGCCGAGTGGTGCGCCCCCTGCCGGATGCTCGGCCCCGCCCTCGAGCAGGCCGCCGCCGAGCGCGAGGGCAAGGTCGTGCTCGCGAAGGTCGACGTCGACGCGAACCCGGGCCTCGCGAGCGAGTACGGGATCCAGGGGATTCCCGCCGTGAAGGCGTTCCGCAACGGCCACGTCGTCGACGAGTTCGTCGGCGTCCGCGGCCCGCAGCTCGTGGCCGAGTTCCTCGACTCGCTCACCGGCCCCACGGAGGCGCAGCGGCTCGTCGACGAGCTCCGCATCGAGGGCGAGTGGCCCGACGTGGTCGAGGCCCTCGACCGCGGCGACTACGAAGCGGCGTTCGAGGCGCTGCTCGGCCGTGCCGCCGACCCGGACGAGCGCGATCGCGTCCGTCGCCTGATGGTGGCGCTGTTCGCCGAGCTCGGCACGCACCACCCGCTCAGCGGAAGGTACCGGCGACGCCTCGCGACCGCCCTCTACTGAGCTCGAAGCGTCGCGTCCAGTAGGCGGTGCGGTCGAGGTAGGCGCGCTCGGCGCGGCGGCCGCGCAGGCCCCACGCGCCGTCGTACCCGAGGTGGCCGTGCCGCGCGCGCGCCGGCTCGATCTGCGTCCCCTCGTGCCACTCGTTGTAGCTCGTGACCGTGACCACGTCGGCGCGCGCGCGGAGCGCGGCCGTCCACATCGCGTCGTACGTGCGTCCGTGCCGCCGGGGCTTCACCCGCTGGTCGGCGACGGCGCGCCGTGCGTCGTACCCGGGGCCGACGGAGGGCGCGCACAGGAGCCGCTGCCGACGGGCCTGGTCGCAGAGCCTGGTGAAGCGGTCACCGCCGACCGTCAGCACGTCGTAGGTGTAGACGCCGTCGAAGCCACCGGCGGCCGCGAAGCCGACGAGCGTCGTCTGCGCGAACGACCGCGCCCCCGGGGGCAGCTGCGCGTTCGCCGCGGCCCAGGCCGCCGCGGGCGCGTCGTGGGGCCCGTAGACGTAGAAGTCGGTCACGCCGAGCTCGCGCAGGTGGACGACGTCCGCGAGGGTCGACTCCGGCGAGCGGCCCGCGTACGGCTCGAGGTGCACAGCCACGTCGAGCCCCGCCGCGCGCGCCCCGGGGAGCAGCAACTCGAGCCGCTGGTCCTCCGGCGAGCCCCAGCCCCACCACGACACCGCGACCTGATCGAGGCCCGCATCCCGGATCTCGCGGAGCTGCGCGGAGAGCACGAGCCGGTCGGCGCTCGAGTACGTCCCCCGAGCCGGGTAGTAGGAGGAGGCGATCCGGAGCGGCGGGGCCGCCCCGTTCTGCTCCCAGTGGACGAAGGCGCCGTCCATCGTCGGCGTGCCGTACCAGGGGTAGTAGAAGATCGAGGTTCGCGCGGCGGCGGCCGCCTGCGAGGGCAGGAGGAGCGCCGCCACGGCGAGCACGGGGATGAGTCGCCGCAGCATCTGCCGCGCGGTTTCTACACCGCGCGGCGGCTGCCTTCCACCCCTCGTTCGGGGGAGCCCGAGGGGAGGTCAGGGGCGCGCCCGCACGAGGCGGGCGCGCCCGATCACGCTAGCGGCGCTCGCCGTAGTAGCCGCCGAGCTCCTCGCGGTACGCGGGGTCGCGGTACCGGGTCTCGTCGAACTCCGGCGCGTTCTTGATCTCGTCCTTCGTGCGGGACACGAACACCGTCTCCGAGTCCGGGTCGAACGACTCGATCACGCCGGCCGGGAGCATGACC
>DATHTC010000560.1:0-3213 GCA_035463735.1 Gaiellaceae bacterium
ACCAGACCCTCGGGGAGCTCGCCAACCGCTTCACCGGCAGCTCCGATCTCTATGCCCTGAACGGCCGCCGGCCGTCGGCGAGCGTCAACTTCGTCACCGCCCACGACGGCTTCACCCTGCGCGATCTCGTCAGCTACGACCGCAAGCACAACGAGGCGAACGGCGAGGGCAACCGCGACGGCAGCGACGACGAGCGGTCGTGGAACTGCGGCGTGGAAGGCGACACCGACGACCCCGACGTGAACGCGCTGCGGCGGCGCCAGGTGCGCAACTTCCTCGTCACGCTGCTGCTCTCGCAGGGCGTGCCGATGCTGCTCGGCGGCGACGAGCTCGGGCGCACGCAGCGGGGGAACAACAACGCGTGGTGCCAGGACAACGAGCTGTCCTGGTTCGACTGGGAGGCGGCCGACGTGGAGCTGCTCGCGTTCACGCAGCGGCTGATCCGCCTGCGGCGGGCGCACCCGGTGTTCCGGCGGACGCGGTTCCTCGAGGGGCGCGAGTCGATGGGCTCCGGCGCACCCGACGCGTGGTGGTTCCGCGCGGACGGGCGACGGATGAACCAGGCCGACTGGCGTCGCGGCGACGCGCACACGCTCGGCCTCTTCCTCAACGGGCGCGAGCTCGTGGCGCCGTCGCCGGCGGGGGAGCGGGTGGTGGACGACTCGTTCCTCCTCCTCTTCAACGCCGGGGAGGGCGCCGTCGCGTTCACGCTGCCGCCGCGCCGCTTCGGGCGCCGCTGGGCGCTCGAGCTCTCGACCGCCGAGCCGGACGCGCATGGTGACCCGTTCCCGGCGCGGGGGCTCGTGCCGGTCGAGGGGCGCTCGGTCGTGGTGCTGCGGAGCGCCGTGTGAGCGCCGACTGGCGCGCGGTCTACCGGCTCCAGCTCTCGCCTTCGTTCGGCTTCCGCGATGCGCTCGCGGTCGTCCCGTACCTCCGCGACCTCGGCGTCTCGCACCTGTACCTCTCACCCTCGCTCCAGGCCGCCCGCGGCTCGACCCACGGCTACGACGTCGTCGACCCGACGCGGATCTCGGGCGAGCTCGGGGGCGAGGCCGCGTTCCGCGAGCTCTGCTCGGCGGGCCTCGGCGTCCTGCTCGACGTCGTCCCGAACCACATGGCGACGAGCGAGGAGGAGAACCGATTCTGGGCCGACCCTGCGCTGCGGCGGCGATTCTTCGACGTCGACGAGAGGACCGGCTGGTACCGCCGGTTCTTCGACGTGGGCGGCCTCGGCGGCGTCCGCGTCGAGGACGAGGGGGTGTTCGCGACGACGCACGGGAAGGTGCTCGAGCTCGTGCGCGACGGCCTCGTGCAGGGGCTGCGGATCGACCACCCCGACGGGCTCGCCGACCCGCGCGGCTACCTCGAGCGCCTGCGGACGGAGGGCGTGGAGCACGTCTGGGTCGAGAAGATCCTCGAAGGCGACGAGCACCTGCGCGAGTGGCCGGTCGAGGGGACGACGGGGTACGAGTTCGCGAACGACGTGACCGCGCTCTTCGTCGATCCGGCCGGCGAGGAGCCGCTGACGCGCCTCTACGAGGAGGTGACGGGGGAGCGGCGCCCGTTCGCGGAGGTGGCGCACGAGGCGAAGCTCGAGCAGGCTCGGACGACCTTCCGGCCCGAGCTCGAGCTGCTGCGGCGCCTGCACGACCACCCGGGGCTGGAGGAGGCGGTGGCGTCGCTGCACGTCTACCGGACGTACGTCGAGCCGTGGAGCGGGCGCGTCGCCCAGGAGGACCGCGAGGCGCTGGCGCGGGTACCGGACGACCTCCGTCGCGTCCTCCTGCTCGAGGACCCCTCGGTGCCCGGCGAGTTCGTGACGCGGTTCCAGCAGACGACGGGGCCCGTGACGGCGAAGGGGGTCGAGGACACGGCGCTCTACCGCTGGCTCCGGCTCACAGCCCTGAACGAGGTCGGCGGCGACCCGGCCCGCTTCTCGCTTGCGGTGGGGGCCTTCCACGCCGCGAACGCGGAGCGGGCGGAGCGCTTCCCGCGCCACCTCCTCGCGACGACCACCCACGACACGAAGCGCAGCGGCGACGTCCGCGCGCGGCTCGCCGCGCTTGCCTGGATGCCCGACGAGTGGGCGGCGCTGGCGCGGTCGCGGGTGGGGGCCTTCGACGACCCGAACGAGGGCTACCTCGCGCTGCAGACCGTCGTCGGCGCGTGGCCGCTCGACGAGGGACGCCTGCGCGCGTACCTCGAGAAGGCCCTGCGCGAGGGGAAGCGGACGACGGACTGGCTCGAGCCGATGCTCGGCCACGAGCGGCGCGTCGGCGACGCCGCCGTCGGTCTGCTCGCCGATCCCGCGGTGGTGGCGCTCTCCGAGCGGCTTGCGGCGGCCGGGCGGCGGATCTCGCTCGGGATGACGCTTCTGAAGCTGACCTCGCCGGGCATCCCCGACCTCTACTGGGGCGACGAGCTCGAGCTGCTCGCGCTCGTCGACCCCGACAACCGCCGGCCGGTGGACTGGGAGCTGCGCCGCCGCCTGCTCCGCGGCGCCGGCGAGCCGGCGAAGCTCCGCGTCGTCCGCGAGGCGCTCGCGCTGCGCGCGCGGCGTCCCGACGTGTTCGCGGGCGCGTACGAGCCGCTCGACGCAGGAGACGACGTGTGCGCGTTCCGGCGCGGGCGCGACGTGACGGTCGTCGTCCCGCTGCGGGCGCGGGCCACGAAGGACGCCGCCGGACGCGGTGCCGGGCACGACCTGCTGGAAGGACTGCCCGTCGGCCTGTACGAGAGGGCCTCCTAGCCCGCCGTCATACTGGTTCTCCGCATGTCCGACTTCGGCTGGAACGACCCGGGGACCCCCGGCGACGACGAGCCGCGCGGGGCGTCGCTCCCGAGGCTGGAAGACCTCCGTACCGTCTCTGGCGGCTACGAGCGCCGCTCGGTCGAGGAGGCGTTCGACGCGTTCCACCGGCACGCGGCGCAGCTCGACGCGACGCTGCGCGTGCTGGAGTCGGTGACCCTCTTCCGCCGCGAGTCCGAGGCGCTGCGCGACGACCTCCGCGCGCTCCGGTCGGCCTCGTGGGGGCCGATCCCGGCGGCCCGCCAGCCCTGGGTGGCGACGTCCGGCGGCTGGCGCACGGAGCGGCGCGCCCCGGACGCGCTGCCACGGATCGCCGTGGAGGCGGCCTTCATCGTCGCGGTCGCGCTGGCGGCGGGCCTCTCCGGCCTCGCGGTCGGGTGGGTGGTGGCGATCGTGCTCGCCTC
>DATHTC010000561.1:0-3994 GCA_035463735.1 Gaiellaceae bacterium
GACGAGGCTGCCGGTCGCCACGCCCGAACCGTAGCGGGATCAGGGCGCGCGGCCGACGAGGAGCCGCGCGCCGTCGCGACCGCGCTCGAGCTCGAACGTGTCACCGGCCGCGCCCGCCGCGCGCTCGCCGACGACGATCTCGCCCGCCTCCGCCTCCCGCACGAGGAGCGCGGTCGCGCCGACGGGCGCGCCGGAGACGAACGCGCCGCCGTCCGGGCGCGCCCCCGAGAGGATCTCGCCGGTCTCGACCGCGAGCCGCGGCAGCCCGCCGAGCCGGTCGCGCAGGGCGAGCGCGGCGTCGAGCGCACGGGCGACGTGCTCGTCGCCGGAGAACGTGGCCAGCGCCGCGCCGGCGATCCCCTCCTGGAGCGTCCCCCCGCCCGCGGCGACTGCGCCCGCCGCCTCGGCGAGCGCCCGCGCGACGGCCTCGTGCGCCCGCACGGGCTCCAGCCCGGCGCCCGTGACGCCGAGGTCCGCGAAGACCACCGTCGCCGCCGCCCGCGACGGCTCGGGGTCGAGGCTCGGATCGTGCACGAGGATCGCCTGCTCGAGCCGCTGCAGCGTCGGCCCCGGCTCGATCCCGAGCTCGTCCACGAGGGCGCGGCGGCCCTCGCGGTAGGCGGCGAGCGCGTCGGCCTGCCGGCCGGCCCGGTAGAGGGCGAGCATCAGCTGGGCGCGGAGGCGCTCGCGGTGCGGATGCTCGGCCACCACGGCCTCCAGCTCGTCGACGAGCTCGCCGTGGCGCCCGATCGCGAGGTCGGCCTCGATTCGGTCCTCGAGGGCCGACACACGGAGCCCCTCGAGCCGCGCGATCAACGGCTCCGCGGCGGGCTCGCGCACGAGGTCCGCGAGCGCCGGGCCGCGCCACTCTGCCAGCGCACCTTCGAGGAGCTCCGCCGCCCCTGCCGCGTCGCCCTCCGCGAGCGCGCGCCGCCCGGCAGACGCGGCACGCTCGAACCGGTGCAGGTCGAGCGCCTCCGGATCCACCTCGACCGCGTAGCCGGGGCCGCGCGTCGCGATCGCAGCCGCGCCGAGGGCCTTCCGGAGTCGCGAGACGTAGACCTGGAGCGCGGTCGCCGCCGTGGGCGGAGGCCCTTCGGGCCACAGCTCGTCGACGAGGCGGTCGGCGGGCACGACGCGGTTCGCCTCGACGAGCAGGAGCGCGAGGAGCGCCCGCTGGCGCGTGCCTCCGAGCGGCAGCGGCCGCTCGCCGTCGAGCGCCTCCAGCGGGCCCAGCAGGCGGAACTCCACAGCCTCCTCCGCGGTCGGTTAAGCGCGTGGTTAGCGGAGCCTTGCCAGAGTTTTAGCGCGACGCGGGACGCTTGTCCCGAAGCCGGTCGCAGCGGGCGGTCGGGCGAAGGAGGAGGACAGCATGTTTCGGAGCACCAGGCGGAGGCTGCGGCGGCGGCTCGTGGTCGTGGCGATCGCCGGCGCGGCGGTGCTCGTGCCGAGCGCACAGGCCGTGCCGGTCTTCGAGACCGGCGACACGCAGCTGCGGTACGGGACGCCGGTCGGCTACCTGGATCGGCACGCCGAGGCGACGTCGGTCGGAGCCGACGCGCTCGGTCGGTTCCTCGCGAACGACCGCGTCCACGCGGCGCCGTCTTCGGTCGCAGGGTCGGCGCAGCCCGCGTCGGGCGGCGGATCCGGGACGAGCGTCGACTGGACGCGCCTCGCGATCGGATTGGGGACGGGGTTCCTGGCCGCTGCGATGCTCGCCGCGGCGACGGTCGCAGCGCGCCGCGGCGGCATCGCCGGCGCCTGAGCGTCGACGGGCCGATGCTCGTCGCACCCACGGGGCCCGGCTCGGCCGGGCCCCGTTGCTCGCCCGCGGAGCGCTCGGCGGGTCGCGCCGTTAGCGGCCGTTTAGCGGGCGCGACGGCGCCCGTTTAGCGCGCGAGCGCAAGCTCGCCGGGTCAGCGACCGCAGCGGGCGGTCGGACGAGGAGGAGGCAGAGATGTTTCGGAGCACCAGGCGGAGGCTGCGGATGCGGCTCCTGACGGCGGCCCTGGCGGGCGCTGCGCTGCTCGTCCCGGCAGGGGCGGGCGCGGCGACGATCCCGTATCTCAGTCACGGCGAGGGCGTCTCGTCGGACGCCGTCGCAGGCGCGGTCGCGGCCGAGCGGGCGGTCGCGATCCCGTATCTGAGCCACGGCGAGGGCGTCTCGGCGGACGCGGTGGCGGCGCAGCTCGGGAGCGAGCGGGCGTGGGGGCCGACGCCGCGGGCGGGCGGTCCGGACGGCTTCGTGGCGAGCGAGCCGACCCTGCGGCGAGACGCGCCCGACGGCTTCGTCTCTCAGCCGTACGTGACGGGCAGCGAGCAGCCGTCGACCCCGACCACGGTCGCCGACTCGGGCTGGAACCTCGACTGGACGGCGCTCGGGATCGGCGCCGGCATGGGCCTCCTGCTTGCGGCACTGCTCGCCGGCGGCGCGGCCTTCGCGGCCCGCGGTCGGTTCGCCAAGGCGTAGCGCCCGACGCGCACCGCACCACGGCCCGGCCCCCGGAAGCGGCCTCCGGGGGCCGGGCCGCGTCCGCGCTCGTACACTCGGCGCGTGGTCGCGATCGAGCAGCGTCTGCCGCGACCGTCGGTGATCGGGATCGTGAACGTCACCCCGGACTCGTTCTCCGACGGCGGCGTCAACCTCGACCCCGAGGCGGCGGCCGCCGCCGCACGACGCCAGCTGGCGGAAGGGGCGGCAATCGTCGATTTGGGCGGCGAGTCGACGCGTCCCGGGGCGGAGCCGGTGGACCTCGACGAGGAGCTGCGTCGCGTCGTCCCGGTGCTCGAGGCGCTCGAGGGTGAGGTGCCGGTCTCGATCGACACGGCGAAGGCGGCCGTCGCACGGCGCGCGGTCGCCCTCGGAGCCGAGCTCGTGAACGACGTCACGGCGCTTCGCGGAGACCCCGCGATGGCCGAGACCGTGGCCGAGACGGGAGCGTTCCTGTGCCTCATGCACATGCTCGGTGAGCCGCGCACGATGCAGCGCGACCCGCGGTACGGCGACGTCGCCTCGGAGGTGGCGTCCTTCCTCGAGGAGCGGCTGCGAGTCGCCGTCGCCGCGGGGATCCCGGAGGCGCGCATCTGCCTCGATCCGGGGATCGGCTTCGGCAAGACGGTCGAGCAGAACTTCGAGCTCGTGCGCCGGCTGGACGTCCTGCTGGCGCTCGGGCGGCCGGTTCTCGTCGGCTTCTCGCGCAAGCGCTCGCTCGGCCGGCTGCTGGGCGACGCCGAGGCGACGACCGGGCCGCTGAGCGCGAGCCTGGCGGCGGCCGTCGCCGCCTACGAGCGCGGGGCGTGGATCCTCCGGGTCCACGACGTCCGCGAGACGGTCGAGGCGCTCGCGGTCGCGCAGGCGGTGTACGCGGCGTGACCACGATCGAGCTCACGGGCATCGCGCTGCACGGCTACCACGGGGTGCTCCCGCACGAGCGGTCGGAGGGGCAGCGGTTCCTCTTCGACGTGGAGCTCGAGGTGCCGCACCCCGAGCGCGACGCGATCGACGCGGCGGTGGACTACCGCGACGTCGCCGCGAGCGTGCGGGCGGTCTCGGACGCGCGGGCGTACGCCCTCCTCGAGACGCTGGCCGGCGACGTTGCGGCCGAGCTGCTGGCGCGGTTCCCCGCGACGCGGGTGCGCGTGCGCGTGCGGAAGCCCGACCTCGAGCTGGATCCGGCGGCCGCGGAGGCGGCCGTCAGCGTGGAAGCGCGCGCGTCGCCAGCGTGAGCGAGTAGGTCGACCGCGGCACCGACCCGGGCGCGACGGCGAGGTACGTCTGCCGGCCGGTGCGGCTCGAGTTGCGGATCTCGAAGCCGGCCGCCGTCGCCACCGCGCGCACGCCGGCGGGGATCGGCGCGAGCAGCCGGAGCCGCACCTCGCCCGCCGGCCTGGCGACGACGACGACCCGCCGGCGCGCCGGTGCCCACACACGGTAGACGTCGCGCGGATCCTCCGCGGCGTCGATCCGCGCGGCGACCGTGCCGCGGCCGCGCAC
>DATHTC010000562.1:0-2480 GCA_035463735.1 Gaiellaceae bacterium
CGGCGACGATGTCGCTCTCCGGCTGCGCCCGCCTCGCCTACTCGCTCGGCGAGCACGGCCAGCTGCCGCGCGCGTTTGGCCGGCTCCACCGGCGTACGCTCGTCGCGCCGCAGGCGATCGTCGCCGCCGGCGCGACCGCGGCCGCGATCCTCGTCGGCGCGACGCTCGTGCCGACGGACACGGTGCTGACGCTGGCGTCGCTCTACAGCTTCGGCGTCCTCGTCGCCTTCGGCGCGGCCCAGCTCGCGGTGATCCGGCTCCGCTACACGCAACCGGAGCTGCGGCGGCCGTTCCGCGCCCCGCTCGGCGTCCGGCTCGGCCGGGGGGTCCTCCCGCTCACGTCGGCCCTCGGCCTGGCGGGGACGGCGGCGATCTTCGTGCTCGCACTGTGGACGCACCCCGGCGCCCGCTACGCGGGGCCGCTGTGGCTCGCCGGCGGTCTCCTCCTCTACGTCGCCGTCCGCCGCACGCACGGCGAGCGGCTGACCCAGCGCGTGCTCGCCACGGACGAGCAGCGGCTGCCCGAGCGCCGTTACCGACGCATCCTCGTGCCGATGAAGGTGGGCGAGATCGGGGAGGAGATGCTCGCCACGGCGGTCAAGCTCGCACACGAGAGCGGCGCAGCGGTCGAGGTCCTCTACGTCATCCGCGTGCCGCTCGACATGCCGCTCGACGCGGAGGACCCCGACGCCGAGGAGGCCGCGGCGGCCGCCCTCGCCGAGGCGAGGCTCCTCGGCGACGACCTCGGCGTCGAGATCGACGGCAGCATCGTGCGCGCGCGGTCGATCGGACGCGCGATCGTCGACGAGGCGACGGCGCGGGGCGCCGACCTGGTCGTGATGGGCTCGGCGCCGCGCTGGCGCCGCCAGTCGCGCTTCTTCTCGCCGACCGTCGACTACGTCCTCCGCCGCGCGCCCGCCGAGGTGCTGGTCGTCACCTTCCCCCAGGGCGTCCTCGAGGAGGCCTGACCAGCTACGCTCGATCGCGTGAAGGCGCTCGTGATCGGGTGCGGCAGGGTCGGGTCGAGCGTCGCGAGGCGGCTCGTCGCGCTGGGCTGGGACGTCACGGCCGTGGACGAGAAGGAGGAGGCGCTCGCGAGGCTCGGGGACGGCTGGCGCGGCTCGTTCCTCGTCGGCCACGGGATGGACGCGAAGCTGCTGGAACAGGCGGGGATCGAGGGCGCCGACGCCGTCGTCGTGGCGACGAACGGCGACAACACGAACCTCGTGGTCGGCCAGGTGGCGAAGAAGCGTTTCGACGTCCCGCTCGTCGTCGTCCGCATCCTCGACCCGGCGCGCGCCCACTTCTACGCGCAGCAGGGGATGAGGACGGTGTGCCCCACCCAGACGGCGATCGACCAGCTGACCGACGCGGTGCTGACCTTCGCGGACGCGGCCGGGGCGCTCGAGGAGGTGCAGTCCTGATGTACGCGCTCGTCTGCGGCGGCGGCAAGGTCGGCACGGGCGTCCTCCGGCGGCTCCTCCGTCACGGCCACGAGGCGACCCTGATCGAGCAGCGCCGCGACCGCTACGAGCAGCTCGAGGAGGAGTTCGAGCACCAGGTCGTGCACGGCGACGCCACGGAGCTGTTCGTGCTCGAGCAGGCCGGGATCGAGCGGCCGCCCGACCTCGTGATCGCGGTCACCGGGGACGACGAGGACAACATCGTCATCTGCCAGGTCGCGCGCGAGCGCTACAGCGTGCCGAAGGTGATCGCGCGCGTGAACGACCCGCGCAACCAGCGCCACTTCGACCTGCTGGGGATCACGCCGACGGTCTCGGCGACCGCGAGCATCATGGCGCTCGTCGAGCACGAGGTGCCCGAGCACGACCTCGTCCAGCTGCTCGAGCTGCGGAAGGAGAACCTCGAGATCGTCGAGGTGCAGATCGGCTCCGGCGACCCGTGCGCGGGCAAGCGGATCGGAGGCATCCGCCTGCCCGACGGCGCCCGCGTCATCTCCGTCGTCCGCGACGGCAAGGCCGAGATCGCCGGCGGCGAGACGGAGCTGCGGGCAGGTGACCAGGTGCTCGCGATCCTCGAGCCGGGCCAGGAGGACGAGTTGCGGAAGGCACTGATCCGGCGCTGATGCGGGTGCTGGCAGGGGTCCTGGCCGTCGCGGCGGCGGCCGTCGGCACCGCCTGCGCGGCAGGCGGTGACGAGCCGTCGCGCGGCGGGACGCCCGTCGCGCCGCAGGAGACGGGACGCCAGGCGATGTCGATCCGTCCCGTCGCATCCTGCCTGGACTCCCCGGTCCACGTCGCCGCGCCGCGGAACGAGCGCAACCGCCTCTACGTCGTCGAGCAGCCGGGGCGCATCCGCGTGCTCGTGAACGGCCGCCTCCGCGCGCAGCCGTTCCTCGACATCCGCCCGCTCGTCCGCTCGGGCGGCGAGCAGGGGCTCCTCTCGGTCGCCTTCCACCCGCGGTACGCGACGAACAGGCGCTTCTACGTGAACTACACCGACCGGAACGGCGACACGAA
>DATHTC010000563.1:0-2507 GCA_035463735.1 Gaiellaceae bacterium
CACGGCCGGCAGGCCGAAGCGCGGTTCATCCGCGTGAGAGGCCAAGGGGGCACCGCTCCAACGAGAAGGAGGGGGCCGACGGGGGAACCATGGGGTTCCCCCGTGCTACTCAGTGGGTTCCGACGAAGCTCAGCGCGAGGATCGCGCCGAAACCGGCCACCGTGAGGAGCACGCGGCGGCCGGACGGGTGCTCGTGCGCGTGCGGCAGCAGGTCGGTCGCACCCATGAACAGGAAGAAGCCCGCGTAGACCGACAGGAGCAGCCCGAGCGAGTGCTCCGAGATCGAGAGCGAGGCGCCGACGAACGCGCCCACGAGGGGTGCAGCCGCGTCGAGCGCGAGCCAGCGCATCGCCTGGACCCGATCGTTCGACTGCCGCAGCACGAAGCCGACGGTGTTCAGGCCGTCGGCGAAGTCGTGCGCGACGACGGCGAGGAACACGAGCAGGCCGGTGGTCGTGTCGACGCCGAACGCGAGCCCGATCCCGAGCCCGTCGACGAAGCTGTGCAGCGCGAGTCCCGCCGCGCCGAGCGCTCCCACGCGCGCGTGCGCCCGCGCGTGCTCGGAGTCGTCGCGATGGTGGAGCACGAGCGCGCGCTCGGCGAGGAAGAACGCGAGGAACCCGAGTCCGACGAGGAGGGCGACGTCGTGCGGGTCGCCGACGGCCTCCATCGCCTCCGGAAGCACGTGGAACAGGGCGACCGCGACCACGACCCCGCCGGTCAGGGCGATCGCCGTCGTCAGCTCCCGACTCAGGCGCAGCGCCGTGAGCCCGCCGGCCAGCGTCGACACGACCGTCAGCCCTGCGAGCGGGATCGCGATCCAGGTCACGGCTCGGCCCGCAGGGTCATGAGAACGATTCTCATTCGCGGTGCTAGAGTAGCCGCGTGGCCGGAGCCGGGCAAGCACGGGTGGCGCGGGCGGAGGCGCGGGCCGCGGCGCTCCTGGAGGAGCGCGGGCTTCGCGCGACGGCACAGCGAACGCGGGTCCTCGCCGAGCTCGTGCGCGAGCCGAACGACGCCACGGCGCAGGAGCTGCACGACCGCCTGCGGGCACGCGGCAGCCGCATCGGCCTCGCGACCGTCTACCGCTCGCTCGCCGTCCTCGCCGAGGAGGGTGTCGTCGACGTCCTCGCGCACCGGCCCGGGGAGGCGTGCTACCGGCTCTGCGGCGGCGAGCACCACCACCACCTGGTGTGCTCGACCTGCCACCGGGTGGTGGAGCTCGCCGGCTGCCGCCTCGACCCCTGGCTCGACGCGGTCGCGTCGGAGCACGGCTTCGCCGGTGTGGAGCACCGGCTCGAGCTCTCGGGCGTCTGCGCCGACTGCCGCTGAGCGATTGCCGCAGGTGGGGGAGGAGATCCGCCGCGCGTCGCGGATTCGCCCATAATGTCGCCTCGCGTGTGGTCGCTCGTCCTCGCTGTCGTCGGAAGCCTCTGTCTCGCGCTCTTGCTCGCGGCCACGCGGGCGGGCGCGGAGTCCTCGGCGCCCGCTCCGGGGTCGGCGGCCGCAGGGTCGTCGGCGCGTGCGTTCGCGATCCGAGTGTCCGTCCCGGGGCAGCCGGGCGCCGTCACGGCGCAGGTCGCCGCCCCCGCCGACGCCGTCTCCTTCGGCGGCGGCTTCGCCTACCCCGCCGACGGGTCGGCGGTGACGAGCGGCGCCGTCACCGGCAGCGCCTCCGCCAGCTCGTCGCCGGGCGTCGCGGACGCGAGCGCGTCCGCGGAGGTGCAGGGGCTGTCGCTGTTCGGGGGCGAGATCACCGCCGCGCAGGTGACCTCGAAGGCCTCGGCGACCGCGCGCGACGGCTCCGCGACCGGAGACGTCTCGGGCGCCGCCGTCACCGGGCTCGTCGTCGCGGGCCAGCCGGTCGAGGCGGCGCCGGGGCTGCGTGTCCCGCTCGGCGACTGGGGCTTCGCGCTCCTGCTCGCGCAGGGACAGGCTCCGGCAGGGGCGGGCTTCCGCGGCTTCGTCACCGCGCTCGAGATCACCCTCACCGCCGACCACGGCGGTCTCCCCGCGGGCTCGTCGATCGCCGTCGGCTACGCGGAGGCGGCGGCGACGGCACCGAAGGTCGTGCAGCCGCCCCCGCAGCCGCCCGCGCCGTCCACGCCGGAGAGGCCGGCGGGTAAGGCGAAGCCCTCGTCGGAGCAGCCCGCCAGGCGGCGGGGCAGCGTCCCGCCGATCGTCCGCCGCGGGATCCCCTCTCTCCAGCCGAAGCTGACGAAGGGCGGGTACGTGTTCCCGGTGTACGGCCCCGCGTCGTTCGTCGACACGTTCGGCGCCGGCCGCGCGATCGTCGGCTGGCACCACGGCGAGGACATCTTCGCCCCGCTCGGGGCGCCTGTGCTCGCCGTCGCGGAGGGGACGGTGTTCTCGGTCGGCTGGAACGACGTCGGGGGCAACAGGCTCTGGCTGCGCGACCGCGAGGGAAACGAGTTCTACTACGCGCACCTCTCGGCCTTCTCGCCGCTCGCGGTCGACGGCGCCCGCGTCCAGGCGGGCGACGTGCT
>DATHTC010000564.1:0-6199 GCA_035463735.1 Gaiellaceae bacterium
CTCGATCTACGAGCTGCACCTCGGCTCGTGGCAGCGCGACGCCGAGAGCGGCCGGACGCTCGGCTATCGCGAGCTGGCACCCCGGCTGGCTGCGCACGTGCGCGCGCTCGGCTTCACCCACGTCGAGCTGCTGCCGGTCGCCGAGCATCCCTTCACGGGATCCTGGGGCTACCAGGTGACGGGCTACTACGCGCCGACCGCGCGCTTCGGCTCGCCCGACGACTTCCGAGCCTTAGTCGACCACCTGCACGCGGAGGGGATCGGCGTGATCCTCGACTGGGTGCCGGCACACTTCCCGCGCGACGACTGGGCGCTCGCGCGCTTCGACGGGACGCACCTGTACGAGCACGCCGACCCGCGGCGGGGCGCTCACCCCGACTGGGGAACGCTCGTGTTCAACCTCGGCCGGAACGAGGTGCGCAACTTCCTGCTCGCGAACGCGCTCTTCTGGCTGCGCGAGTACCACGCGGACGGGCTGCGGGTCGACGCCGTCGCCTCCATGCTCTACCTCGACTACTCGCGCGAGGAGGGCGAGTGGGTGCCGAACGCGTTCGGCGGCAACGAGGACCTCGACGCGGTCTCGTTCCTGCGCGAGACGAACGAGCTCGTCTACGCGCGCGAGCCGGGCGTGATCTCGGCGGCGGAGGAGTCGACGGCGTGGCCGGGCGTGTCGCGGCCCACGTACGTCGGCGGGCTCGGGTTCGGGTTCAAGTGGAACATGGGCTGGATGCACGACACCCTCGGCTACTTCGCGAACGACCCCGTCTACCGCCGCTACCACCACCACGAGCTGACGTTCTCGCTCGTCTACGCGTGGAACGAGAACTTCATCCTCCCCCTCTCCCACGACGAGGTCGTGCACGGCAAGGGCTCGCTCGTGAACAAGATGCCGGGCGACCGCTGGCAGAAGCTCGCCAACCTGCGGGCGCTCTACGCCTACATGTGGGCGCACCCCGGCAAGAAGCTGCTGTTCATGGGCGCCGAGTTCGCGCAGAACGACGAGTGGTCGCACGAGCGGTCGCTCGACTGGCACCTGCTCGAGCACGCCGAGCACTCGGGGGTGCAGGCGCTCGTGCGCGAGCTCAACCGCGTCTACCGTGCGACGCCGGCGCTGTGGGAGGTCGACTTCTCCCACGAGGGCTTCCGGTGGCTCGAGGCGAACGACGCGCCGAACAACGTGCTCGCGTTCGCACGGCTGCCGGCGGACGGCGAGCGGCCGCTCGTCTGCGTGGCCAACCTGTCGCCGGTGCCGCGCGAGCGCTACCGCGTGGGGATGCCTCGGCCGGGGCGCTGGGTGGAGGCCCTGAACACCGACTCGACCCACTACGGCGGGTCCGACGTCGGGAACCTGGGCGGGGTCGAGGCGGAGGGCGTGCCGTGGCACGACCAGCCGTACTCGGCCGAGGTGACGCTGCCGCCGCTCGGCGTCCTCTGGCTGCTGCCCGAGTAGCGCTACCCGTACCGCGCGCCGGCCGCTGCTGCGGCACGATCCGCCGGTGAGGCTCTTCGGGCGCTTCTTCCGCCTCGTCTGGGGAGACGACGTGCCGCGCCCGCTGCGGCCGGTGCTCGCCGTGCAGTTCTTCGGCTCGGTGGCGATGTCGGGCCTGTGGACCTATATCGGCATCTGGGCGATCGAGCGGCTCGACGCGAGCTCGTTCGCCATCGGGCTGACGTTCACGTGCGCCGCGGTCGCGGCGACGGCGACCGGCTACCTCGGCGGTCACCTTTCCGACCACGTCGGCCGCAAGCCGCTGATCCTGCTCGGGTTCGGCCTCGAGGCCGTGTTCGTGCTCGGCTACCTCGCCGCCGGGGATCGCCTCTTCATCGGGCTCACGCTCGTCGTGATCGCCAGCGCGCTCGGCTCGCTGGGACAGGGCGCCGACCAGGCGCTGATCGCCGACCTCGTCCCGCCGGAGCGTCACGAGCAGGCGTACGCGTCGGTGCGCGTCGCCAGCAACCTCGGCGTCGTCGTCGGCCCGCCGATCGGCGGGCTGCTCCTGCTCGGCGACGACTGGAACCGGCTCTTCGTCGGGATCGCGATCCTCGCCGCCTTCGCCTTCCTCGTCGGCGTCCGCTTCCTCCCCGCCCGCGGCGAGTACTCGCCCGAGAGCCCGCCGGAGCGCGGCTCGTTCGGCGTGATCCGCAAGGACAGGCCGTTCCTGCTCTTCCTCGTCTCGAGCGCGCTCGCCTACCTCATCTACCTGTCGTACGAGACGGTGCTGCCGATCTCGGCCGTCGACACCCACGGCCTCTCGCCCTCCACGTGGGGGTTCCTCGTGATCATCAACCCGGCGCTCGTGACGTTCTTCCAGCTGCGGCTCACGCGCCGGCTCGCGCACGTCCCGGCGGGGCCGAAGCTCGCGGTCGCGATGGTGCTGATGGGCTTCCCGTTCCTGCTGCTCTCGCTCGACGCGTCGATCCCGGTCTTCGCGTTCGTGATCTTCGTGTTCGTCGTCGGCGAGATGCTGTGGGTGCCGACCTCGCAGGGCATCGCCGCCCGGCTCGCGCCGGAGGACGTCCGCGGGGCGTACATGGGCGCGTTCAGCGCCACCGGCGGCTTCGCCTTCGCGGTCGGGCCCCTCGTCGGTCTCACCCTGCGGGACGTGGGCGGCGACGTCGCCGCGTGGTCGTTCTTCGCGGCCGCGGCCGTCGTCGCGGCGATCACCGGCGCGGTCGCGGTGCAGGTCGCCGTCCGCCGCGGCGCGAAGGAGCCGCAGCCGGTGCCGGCCTAGATGGTTGATGCCACGATCTCGTGCGTGCGGATGCGCGATCTGGCGCGTCCAGGCCGCTCCCCGCAGTCGACGACCGCGTGGCATCAACCATCTAGCGTGGCCGTCCTCCACCTCGTGCGGCACACCGCCGTCGAGCTCGTCGACGGGGTGCCGCCGCCGGACTGGCCCGTGACCGAGGAGGGTCGGCGTGCGGCGGAGCGGCTGGCGCGCGACCCGGTGTGGCGCGGGGTGGCGCTCGTGGCGACGAGCCCGGAGGCGAAGGCGGTGGCGACGGCGGAGCCGATCGCGCGGGCCGCCGAGCTCGCGCCGCACGTCGACCCCGACCTGCGCGAGGTCTGGCGGCACGGGACGCCGGTGCTGCCGCGGGCGCAGTACGTCGACCTCGTCGCGCGGTACCTGGGCGGCGAGCCGTTCGAGGGCTGGGAGCCGCAGGAGCACGCGCGCCGGCGCGTCCTCGGGGCGCTCGACCGCATCGCGGCGGTGTCGCCCGGGGCGGCGGCGGTGGTGACGCACGGGCTCGTGCTGGCGCTCGCGCTCGGGCTCGACCTGGAGGAGTGGGCGGCGCTGCCGCTGCCGGGCGTCGTACGGGTGATTGAGTGGGAGGTGGGAGGGTAAACGGGTGCGGCTCGTGGACGACCCCTCTCTCAGGCGACCGTTCGGGGCCGTCCCGGTCGAGGACGGCCTCGTCGCGTTCCGTGTCTGGGCCCCGGCCGCGTCGACCGTCGCGGTGCGCCTCGACGGCGTCGACCACCCGCTCGAGCCGGCCGGCGACGGCGTTCACGAAGGCCGCGTCGCGGCGCGCCCCGGCGCCGACTACCGCTACGTCCTCGACGGTGGCGAGCCGCTGGCCGACCCGTGGTCGCGGTTCCAGCCGGAGGGGGTCCTCGGCCCGTCGCGCGTCCTCGACACGGGCGGGTTCGTCTGGTCGGACGGGGCCTGGGAGGGCCTTGCGCTCGACGAGCTCGTGCTCTACGAGCTCCACGTCGGCACGTTCACCGAGGAGGGGACGTTCGAGGCGGCGATCCCGCACCTGGCGGAGCTCGCCGAGCTCGGGGTGACGGCGATCGAGCTGATGCCGGTGGCCACCTTCCCCGGCGACCGCGGCTGGGGCTACGACGGCGTCTACGCGTCCGCGCCGCACCCAGCGTACGGCGGCCCGGAGGGCCTCGTGCGGCTCGTCGACGCCGCGCACGCCGCGGGTCTCGGCGTGATCCTCGACGTCGTCTACAACCACCTCGGCCCCGGCGGCGACGCCTTCTCCCAGTTCGGGCCCTTCTTCACCGACGCGCACCACACGTTCTGGGGGGACGCGATCGACTACGCGCAGCCCGCGGTCCGGGAGTGGGCGATCCAGAACGCCTGCTCGTGGGTGCGCGACTACCACGTGGACGGGCTGCGTCTCGACGCGACGCACGCCGTCTTCGACGACGGGCCGCGGCACGTGCTCGCGGAGCTGGCCGACCGCGTGCACGGAGAGAGCCCGCGCGCGCTCGTGATCTCGGAGATGGAGACGGGCGACCTGCGCCCGATCGAGGAGTGGGGCCACGACGCGCAGTGGGCGGACGAGTTCCACCACGAGCAACACGTGCTCCTCACGGGCGAACGGGAGGGCTACTACGCCGACTACCGCGGCTCCGTGGCGGCGCTCGCGCGGCAGCTCCTGCGCCGACCCGCGGAGCGGCTCGTCTTCTGCACCCAGAACCACGACCAGGTCGGGAACCGCGCTTTCGGCGACCGCCCGCCGCGCAGCGTGCAGCCGCTCCAGGCGCTCGTGCTCCTGTTCGCCCCGCAGGCGCCGCTGCTGTTCATGGGCCAGGAGCACGCCGATCCGGCGCCGTTCCGGTTCTTCACCGACCACGTCGACTCGTTCGTCGCCGACGCCGTACGGGAGGGGCGGCGCGCGGAGTTCGCGGCCTTCTCCGCCTTCGCCGGCGAGGACGTCCCGGATCCGCAGCGGGAGGAGACGTTCCTCGCCTCGAAGCTCTCCTGGACGGGGGAGCCGGAGCTGCGGCGCCTCGTCCAGCAGCTGCTCCTCCTGCGCCGGTCGCTCCCGCGCGAGTGCGAGGTGGGTTGGAGCGAGGAGGAGCGCTGGCTCACGGTGCGCCGCGGACCGGTCGAGCTCGTGGCGAACTTCGCCGAGCACGCCGTCGACGTCGGCGGCACGACGGTGCCGCCGCTCAGCGGGGTGCTGCGGTAGTGGAGGTGCGGCCCGGCCGCCCTTTCCCGCTCTGGCCGCACTGGGACGGGCAGGGGACGAACTTCTCGCTGTTCTCCGAGAACGCCGTGCGCGTGGAGCTCTGCCTGTTCGACGGGGTCGACGGGGAGACGCGCGTCGAGGTGCACGAGCGGACGGCGTTCAACTGGCACGTCTACCTGCCCGGCGTGGGCCCGGGGCAACGGTACGGCTACCGCGTCCACGGCCCGTACGAGCCCGGACGCGGGCACCGGTTCAACCCGGCGAAGCTCCTCATCGACCCCTACGCGAAGGCGATCGAGGGCCCCATCCGCTGGGAGCGCGGGAACACGCTCCCGTACGTGCCGTCGGGCACCGCGGACGCCGACCTCCACCGCGACGACGCCGACGATGCCGACGCGATTCCCAAGTCCGTGGTCGTCGACGAGGGCTTCGACTGGCAGGGCGACCGCCTGCTGGAGACGCCCTGGCACGAGACGGTGATCTACGAGGTGCACGTGAAGGGCTTCACGAGGCGGATGCCCGGCGTGCGCGAGGAGCTGCGCGGCACCTACGCCGGCCTCGCCTCCGAGCCCGCGCTCTCGTACCTGCGCGACCTCGGGGTGACGGCGGTCGAGCTGCTCCCGATCCACCACGTCGCGGACGAGCACTTCCTCGTCGGCAGGGGGCTGACGAACTACTGGGGCTACTCCTCGATCGGCTACTTCGCGCCGCACGCGCTCTACGCCGCCACCGGCACCCGCGGCGAGCAGGTGCGCGAGTTCAAGGGGATGGTGAAGGCGCTGCACGCGGCGGGGATCGAGGTGATCCTCGACGTCGTCTACAACCACACCGCCGAGGGCAACCACCTCGGGCCGATGCTCTCGTTCAAGGGCGTCGACAACGCGAGCTACTACCGGCTCGTCCGCGACGACCCGCGGCACTACATGGACTTCACCGGGACGGGCAACTCGCTCAACCCGGTGCATCCCTCGGTGCTGCGGCTGATCATGGACTCGCTCCGCTACTTCGTGCTCGAGTGCCACGTCGACGGCTTCCGCTTCGACCTCGCCTCGGCGCTCGCGCGCGAGTTCTACGACGTCGACCGGCTCTCGGCCTTCTTCGACACGATCCACCAGGACCCCGTCCTCTCGCAGGTGAAGCTGATCGCGGAGCCCTGGGACGTCGGCCCGGGCGGCTACCAGGTCGGGAACTTCCCCGTGCTCTGGACGGAGTGGAACGGGATCTACCGTGACACGATGCGCGACTTCTGGCGCGGCCAGGCGTCCGTCGC
>DATHTC010000565.1:0-2942 GCA_035463735.1 Gaiellaceae bacterium
CCTGGGCGAGCGCGCGGAACGCATCGAGCACGTGGGCGAGCCGCGCGCGGGGTGCCCAGCGCCGGCTCAGCAGCGCCACGCCGACCGCGCCCGCGAGCACCGCGAGGAGCACCAGCACCGGCCACAGCGGGAACGCGCCGAGCGCGGCGGCCGCCACGACGAGCGCCGCCATCGAAGGCGTCCGCGCGATCCCGATCGCCGCAGCGATCCCCGTCGCGGTCAGCACGCGGTCGCGCTCCGGAAGCAGGCGGGAGAAGAGGCCGATCCGGACCGCGCCGCCCGACCCTGCCGGTGCGATCCCGTTCACGAGCGAGCCGATTGCGTACCGGCCCGCCGCGCCGAAGCAGTCGACGCGGCCGCCGCACGCCGCGATCCCCGCGCGCCACGACATCCCCGTGGCGGCGATGAGCGTGAGGAAGCATGCCGCTGCGAGCCACAGCCAGCGCGGGTCCGCGGCCGCGAGCTCCCCGACCGCCTGGACGAGCTTGTCGCGCACGAGCAGCGGGAAGGCCGCGAGCAGGGCAAGCGCGCCGGCGCTCAGGAGGAGCGTGCGACGGTCGAGCCGGGTAAAGAGATGCACCTTCAGCAGAACGTCTGATCCCGCCGTGTGGGTTCGCAGGCTACTCCACCTATCGACCCGATCGGCGTCAGGCTCAAACACTGCCTGAAAACTCGCGCCGCCGCCGAGCGCCCTAGTCTCTCGCCATGCGAGGCGCGATCGCCGCGGGGCACCCGCTCACCGCCGAGGCCGGGGCGGCGGTGCTGCGCGCGGGCGGGAACGCCGTCGACGCGGCGGTCGCGGCCGGCGCTGCCTCGTGGGTGGCCGAGAGCCCGCTCACGGGGCCGGCCGGCGGCGGCTTCCTGCTCGTCCACCGCGCGCGCGAGCACCGGACGGTCGTCTACGACTTCTTCGTCACGATGCCCGGCGGCCGCCCGGCGCGGCCGATGGACGTCTGCGAGGTCGACTTCTCGGGTGGCTCGCAGCAGGTGTTCCGGATCGGCGGCCCCTCCGTGGCGGTGCCCGGCACGGTCGCGGGGCTCGAGGCCGCGCACCGCGCCGCCGGGTCGCTCCCCTGGCGCGAGCTGTTCGCGCCGGCGATCGCGCTCGCCCGCGACGGCGTGACGCTGACGCGCGAGCAGGCCTACCTCCACGAGATCCTCGACCCGATCCTCCGCCACACGGCCGAGTCGCGCCTCCACTTCGAGCGCGACGGAGAGCGGCTCGACGAGGGCGACCGGCTCGAGCTCCCGGAGCTGGCGGCGACGATGGAGCAGCTCGCGGAGCGCGGGGCGGAGGCGCTCTACCGCGGCGACCTCGGCCGGGAGCTCGTGCGGCACGTCCAGGCCGAAGGCGGCGCCGTCACGCTCGGCGACCTCGCCGGCTACCGGCCCGTCCGCCGCCGGCCCGTGCAGGCCCCCTACCTCGGCCACGACTTCCGCTCGAACCCTCCGCCCTCGGCCGGCGGCGTCCTCCTCGCCTACGGCCTGCGCCTGCTCGAGCGCTTCGGCGTCGAGGAGCAGGGGAGCTTCGAGGACGTGACCGCCCTCGTCGAGGTGATGCGGGAGCAGGCGCGCACCCGCGACGGCCGCTTCGCACGGGAGCTCCACCGCGGCGGGCTCGGGCGCCGCCTCACCGGCGAGGAGGCGCTCGAGACCGGGTGGGCGCGGCTCCAGGCGGGGCTCGGCACGCCGCGCGAGGCGACGCTGCCGGGCGGGACAACGCACATCTCCGTCGTCGACGCCGACGGCAACGCGGCCGCGCTGTCGAACTCGACCGGCTCCGGGTCCGGCGTCGTCGTCCCGGGCACGGGCCTCCAGCTGAACAACATGCTCGGCGAGTTCGACACCGACCCGGCGCTGCGGCCCGGCCTGCGCATGTCGAGCGGGATGTCGCCCTCGGTCGCGCTGCGCGACGGGCGGGTGCGGCTCGTGCTCGGGAGCGCCGGCTCGCTGCGGCTGCGGAACGCGGTCTTCCAGGTGACGGTGAACGTCCTCGGCCACGGGCTCCCGGTGGCCGACGCGATCGCGCGCCCGCGACTGCACCCGGAGGGGGAGGTCGTCCACGCCGAGGGCGGCCACGATCCGGCGGTGCTCGACGCCCTCCCGTACCTGCTCGTGCGCTGGCGCGAGCGCAACCTCTACTTCGGAGGCGTCCAGGCGGTGGAGCGGCTCGAGGACGGCTCGCTCGCGGCGGCGGGAGACCCGCGGCGCGGCGGGCACGGGATCGTCGTGGAGTGAGCGTCCGCGTCCGCCCCGCCGAGCCGCGCGACGCGGAGGCGCTCGTCCGCCTCGGCTCGGACGTGGGTGCCGAGCCCGGCGGGTGGCTGATCACCCTCGGCGGCTGGCGCAGCGCCGGCGACGAGCGGCGGTACCTGAAGGCGATCCGGCGCTACCCGGACGCGGCCGTGTACGTGGCCGAGACGGACGAGGGCGAGGTCGTCGGGCGGCTCTCGCTCGCACGCGACCAGCACCCGGCCAGCTCACACGTCGCGGACCTCGGGCTCATGGTCGCCCGCGCGCACCGGCGCCAGGGGATCGGCCGCGCGCTGCTCGAGCAGGCGGTCGCGTGGGCGTGGGCGAGCGACGTGCGGAAGCTCGAGCTGCACGTGTTCCCGCACAACGAGGCCGCGATCGCGCTCTACGAGTCGTTCGGCTTCCGGCGGGAGGGCTTCCGGCGGGGGCACTACCGGCGCGACGACGGCTACCAGGACGCGATCCTGATGGCGTACGACGTCGAGGGCGAGCCCGAAGGCCCGCCCCCGAGCTAGACCTGAACGAGCTCCCGCTCGTCCTCCTCCTCGCGCTCCGGCGCCGGCGTCGGCGGAGCATGCTCCTTCGTCTCCTCCGCCAGCCGCCGGATCTCCTCCTCGAGTCGCAGCGCCTCACGCAGCTCCCAGCGCTCCTCGTACCGCGACCAGCACATCCGACCTCGCCTCCTTCGC
>DATHTC010000566.1:0-10436 GCA_035463735.1 Gaiellaceae bacterium
TCTCGAAGCCCATGTCCGAGCCGAAGCCGGTCTCGGTGACGACGTAGTCCGCGAGCTTGAGCCCGACCCGGTCGGCGACCAGCGAGTTGTTGCCGGAGGCGATGTTCCCGAACGGCCCCGTGTGGACGAGCGCCGGCTGGCCCTCGAGCGTCTGGACGAGGTTCGGGTTGAGCGCGTCGCGCAGGAGAACGGCCATCGCGCCCGCGGCACCCAGGTCCTCCGCCGTCACGCGCTCGCCGTCGAGGCCGAGCCCCACGGTGATCGCGCCGAGCCGCGCGCGGAGGTCCCCGAGGTCGCGCGCCACCGCCATGATCGCCATCACCTCGCTCGCCGCGGTGATGTCGAAGCCGGTCTCGCGCGGGACGCCGTGGACACGGCCGCCGAGCCCGAGCACGACGTGGCGCAGCGCGCGGTCGTTGATGTCGAGGCAGCGGCGGAAGGAGATCGCCAGCGGGTCGAGGCGCGGCTCGCTCCCGTGCAGCAGGTGCGCGTCGACCATCGCCGCGAGCAGGTTGTTCGCGGCGGTCATCGCGTGGATGTCGCCGGTGAAGTGGAGGTTGAGGTCCTCCATGGGCACGACCTGGGCGTGCCCGCCGCCGGCGGCTCCGCCCTTGATCCCGAACACGGGTCCGAGCGAGGCCTCGCGGAGCGCGACGAGCGGCCGCCGCCCGATCCGGCCGAGCCCCTGGACGAGCCCGACGGCCGTGGTCGTCTTCCCCTCGCCGCTCTTCGTCGGCGTGATCGCGGTGACGGCGACGAGCTTCCCGTCGGGGCGATCGCGCAGCCGCTCGAGTACGGACAGCGAGATCTTGGCCTTGTAGCGCCCGTACGGCTCGAGCTCGTCCTCCATGAGCCCCAGCTCGGCCGCCACGTCGACGATCGGCCGCAGCCGGGCGCCCTGCGCGATCTCGAGGCTCGATGGAGGGGCGCTCACGGCCATCCGGCGCATCGTGCGGGCGGGCGCGCCTGCCGCCATCCCGGCGGCCCCGGATCGCGGGTGCGGGAAAGCCGCGCGACCGCTGCGGGGCTACGCAAGGCCCGCAGCCTCCTCCTCGTCGGCGCGGCCCTCGCGCGCCGTCCACCAGTTCACCTCCGCGCCGAGGACGATCACGTTCGCGGCAACGTACAGCCAGATCAGCAGCAGCACCGGCGTCCCGAGCGCGCGCAGCGAGAGGATCGCGTCCCCCGAGAAGCGGAAGAAGGCCGGCAGCACCTGGAACGTTGCCTGGAGCAGGATCGCGGCGAGCACCGACCCCGGCAGCACGTCGCGCGTGTCGAGCGGCGCGTTCGTGAGGCGCGAGTAGACGGCGACGAGGAAGAGGAAGATCGCCGACGTCGAGACGACCAGCGAGAGTGTGTACGCGACGTACCCGTTCGAGACGAAGCCGGGTGCGAAGTCGCGCAGCAGCGCGTACCCGAACGTCGCCATGACGAGCCCCGCGAACAGCACGATCAGCGAGGCGACAAGCAGGACCACCGCGAGCGCCTTCCCGCGCAGGAAGGGCCGGTTGGGGCGGCCGTACACGATGTTGAACGCCGACTCGAGCGCGCTGAACAGCGACAGCGAGCTCCAGAGCAGGAACGTGCCGCCGACGATCCCGAGCGCCGCGGCGTTCCCCTGGATGACGCGGACGACGCGGACGATGTCCGTGATCGACTGCGACGGGAACAGCGCCTGGAGCTCGGTCACGAGGTAGCTCGACTCGTCCGCGCGTCCGAAGATCCCGAGGAGCGCCAGCGCGAGGAAGATCAACGGCACGAGGGAGAGGAGCGCGAAGTAGGCGATCATCGCCGCGAGGTGCGTCCCGCGGTCGCGGAAGAACTTCTCGATCGGCCCGTGCAGGTTGTTCACCACGCCCGGCGGAGTATCGCGTCGCGGTTGGCCGGAGAGCCTGGAGGTGGCAGCTGGTAGCGTCGGCCCATGGACGCCGAGCACGCGATCGCCGACCTGATGGAGGTCTCGTCGCAGGTCGAGACGGCCGTGCTCGTCGGGCCGTCGGGCGGTGTCGAGGGCTCGTCGCTGCCGGCCGAGAAGGCCGAGCGGCTGGCGGAGGCGGCGCGGCGCCTGCTCGAGGCCGCGGCCTCCGCGGGCAGCCGCGAGCTGACGCAGCTCGAGGCCGCGACGCGCGACGGGAGCGTGTTCGTCGCCAGCGACGGCGGGTGGACGGTCGCCGCAACGACCGGCCCGGCCGCGACGGTCGGGCTCGTCTTCTACGACCTGCGTACCTGCCTGCGCTCGCTCGCAGCCGAGGAGGCGGGACCCGCCGCGCCGAAGGCGAAGGGGCGCCGTGGGAAGCAAGCGCCTCCGGAGGCCGGGGACGGCGATGCGGCTGCGTAGCGTCGCGGCGCTCGTCGCCGCCGCCGCGGGGGTGGTCCTGCTGCGCCGCCGCCGGGAGGCGGGGCGCGAGCACGTCGACCTCTACTACGCCGACGGATCGATGCTCTCGCTCGAGCGAGGCGGCCCCGAGTCGGAGCGGCTCCTCGCCGTCGCGCGCGAGGCGCTCGCGGCCGTGCGCGGATGACCGACGAGGAGCTTCGGGCGGCGCTGCGGGAGCACGCGCTGCTCGAGGGCGACTTCGTCCTGCGCTCCGGCCGGCGCTCGCGCTACTACCTCGACAAGTACCGCTTCGAGACGCGGCCGGAGGTGCTCGGGCCGCTGGGCGAGCGGATCGCGGCGACGGCGCGGCGGGCCGATCCCGAGGCCGAGCTGCTCGCCGGCCCGGAGCTCGGCGCGGTGGCGCTCGCGGCGGCGGCGTCGCTCGCCTCCGGGCTCCCGTTCCTGATCGTCCGCAGCGAGGCGAAGGCCTACGGCACCGGCAACCGCGTCGAGGGGGCGTTCGAGCCGGGTGCACGCGCGGTGCTCGTGGAGGACGTCGTCACCTCCGGCGGCGCCGCGTGCGAGGCCGTGGAGGCGCTCCGCGAGGCCGGGTTGGAGGTGCGGGCGGCGGTCTGCGTCGTCGACCGGGAGGAGGGCGGGGTCGACGGTCTCGCCCGCCGTGCCGTCCGCCTGTGGCCGCTGTTCCGGGCAAGTGAGCTTCTCGACGCCGGAAAAAGACCAGCAAGACCGCATGGTTGAGCCACATCCGATCACCGTGGTAGGGTCCGGCGCCGATCGTTTGTGACAACGTCAGGAGGAGAGGATGACCAAGCAGGAGTTCGTCGGCCGCGTGGCCCAGAAGAGCGGCCTGTCGGCGCGTGACGCCGCGAAGGCGGTCGACGCCTTCCTCGACTCGATCACCGAGACCCTCAAGGGCGGCGACTCGGTCACCTTCACGGGGTTCGGCAAGTTCTCGACCTCGCAGCGCGCGGCGCGCGAGGGCGTCAACCCGCGCAACCCGGGTCAGAAGGTGCACATCCCGGCCGCCCGGGTGCCCAAGTTCTCGGCCGGCAGCGGGCTGAAGAGCGCGGTCAAGCAGTAGCGGGGCTAGGCTCCTCCCAGGGATCCGGAGGGCCGCCTACGGGCGGCCCTCTCTTCGGCTTGCCAGGCGAACGTATGTTCGCTTAGGCTACTGGCCGTGCAGCTCGCGTTCGACTCCGCCGACCGGCTCGTCGAGCTCGTGGAGGAGCGGCGCGCGCCCGTGCCCGCGGAGGAGGCGGCGCGGCGGCTGTTCGCGCTCGCGTCGGCGCCGTCGGGGCTCGCGCGGGAGCTGCTCGACGACGTCGTCTCGGGGGACGCGCGGCTCGCCTGGCGCGGCGGCTGCGTCGCGCTGGCCTCGCCGCCGGGCGCCGACCTGCTGCTCGAGGAGGCCGTGTTCGCGGTGGTGGACCTGGAGACGACCGGGCTCTCTCCGGCGCGGTCGCGGATGTGCGAGCTCGGGGCAGTGCGGGTGCGCGGCCTCGAGCTGGACGGCGAGCTGCAGACGTTCGTGAACCCCGGCGAGCGGCTGCCGGTCGCCGTCACGAGCCTCACCGGCATCCGCGACGCCGAGCTCAGGGGGGCGCCGAGCGCCGAGTGGGCGGTGCGCCGCTTCCTCGACTTCGCGGGCGACGCCGTCCTCGTCGCGCACAACGCGCGCTTCGACCTCGCATTCCTCGACCGCGAGGTCGCCCGCCTGACGGGGCGGAGGCTCGCCGGCCCGGTCGTCGACACGGTCGCCCTCGCTCGGCGCCTGCTCGAGGGGCGCGTGTCGCGCTTCGGCCTCGCCTCCCTCGCGTGGTTCTTCGGCACCTCCGTCCGGCCGTGCCACCGTGCCCTCCCCGACGCGCAGGCGACCGCCGAGGTGCTGCTCGGGCTGATCGGGCTCGCGCAGGAGCGAGGCGTGAGGACGGTTGCGGAGCTGGCCGAGCTGTCGGCGCCGCGCGCCCGGCGCGTGTACGCGAAGCGGTCGCTCGCGCACGGGGCGCCGCAGCGGCCGGGCGTCTACCTCTTCCGCGACGTCAACGAGGTCGTGCTCTACGTCGGCAGGGCGCGCGACCTGCGCGCGCGCCTCCGCTCGTACTTCCGCTCCGAGCGGCAGCGGCCCGCGGTCGAGGCGGCGCTGGGCGCGGTGGCGCGCATCGAGTGGCGCGTGCTCGGCTCGGAGCTCGAAGCGGCGCTCGAGGAGCTCCGCCTGATCCGTGAGCTGCGCCCGCCGGCCAACGCCCGCGGGAAGCGAGGGGGCGTCTACCTGAGACGCCGCGGCCGCGCCTGGGTCGTCAGCGAGGATCCTGCGCGCCTGCGGCTGGCGGTGGGAGCTCCCCTGCTCGGGCCGGTGCGGGGGCGAAAGCAGGCGCGTCTCGCGGCGCGCGCGCTCGGGGAGCACGACGCGCCGGAGGACGCGCTCGCCGCGGCGCGCGCGCGGGTGGCGCGGCTCTCGCGGGAGCTGCGCTTCGAGGACGCGGCGCGCCACCGCGACCGGCTCGAGGCGCTCGAGGCCGTGCTGCGGCGCGTGCGGACGCTCGAGCGCCTCCGGCAGACGAGTGCGGTGCTCCTCGCACCGGCCGCGCAGGACGGGTTCACGCGCGCCTTCTTCGTCCGCGAGGGGCGCGTCGCGGCGGTGCGGACGCTGCCGCCCGGGGCCGGCGCCCGCGTCGAGCTCGCCGCCGGCGTCAACGAGGCGATCCGCGCGGAGCTGCCGCCCGAGGACGCCGACGAGCTGCTCCTCGTCGCGCAGTTCCTCCGCCGTCCGCCGCCCGAGTTGCGCGTGCTGCCGTTCGCGCGCGTCGTGCGGGCGGCAGCCTGACGTCGCGTTAGATTGGCGCCGGGATGGCGCAGCACGTCGAAGCCCGGTCGGCCACGACGTCGTTCGCCGATCGTCTTGCAGCGGCGGTCGAGCGAAAGCGGTCGCAGCTCGTCGTCGGGCTCGACCCGCGCGTCGAGCTCCTCCCGGTCGAGCTCCGCGGCGACCCCGACGTCGCCGGCGCGTGTGCCCGATTCTGCTGCGGGCTCGTCGACGCGGTGGCGCCCCACGTCGTCGCCGTGAAGCCCCAGCTCGCCTTCTTCGAGGCGCTCGGCGCCGAGGGGATGCGCGCGTTCGAGGAGGTCTGCGGCTACGCACGGCGAGCCGGGCTGCTCGTGGTCGCCGACGGGAAGCGCGGCGACATCGGCTCGACCGCGCGGGCGTACGCTGCCGCATACCTCGAGTCCGGGCTCGCCGACGCGCTCACCGTCAACCCGTACCTCGGCTCGGACGCGGTCGAGCCCTTCCTCCAGGCGTGCCGGCGGACCGGCGGCGGCATCTTCTGCCTCGTGAAGACCTCCAACGCGGGCGGTGCCGACGTCCAGGATCTCACGCTCTCCGACGGGCGGCCGCTCTGGCACCAGGTCGCGGCCCTCGTGAAGGAGTGGGGCGAGGACTTCGTCGGGGAGCACGGCCTCTCGAGCGTGGGGGCAGTCGTCGGCGCGACCCACCCGCGCGCCGTCGGCGAGGCGCGGCGGCTGATGCCGCAGGCGATCCTCCTGCTTCCTGGCGTGGGCGCGCAGGGGGCGACGCCGGCCGACGTCGCGCGCGCGTTCACGAGCGGGCCGGCGAGCGCGCTCGTCACCGCGTCGCGCTCGGTGATGCACGCAGGCCGCGCGACCGGGGACGACGACTGGCGGCGCGCCGCCGGCGCGGAGGCGGTTCGCCTCGCACGCGAGGTGTGGGCCGTCGCCGGCTGGTGAGCGACCGCCGCCAGCTCGCCCGGCTCGCCGCACCGGCCGCCTTCCTGCTCGCGGCGACCGTGTTCGTGCTCCTCGTCCGGTCGGCGCTCTCCGACGACGAGCCCGCTCCGCCGGCGACGCCGGCGGCCACCACGGCCCCGGCGCCGCCGACGACCGCTCCCGCCACGACCGCTGCGCAGCCGCCCGGGGCGGCGACGACCGCCGCGGGCGGATCGACCTACGTGATCCAGTCCGGCGACACGCTCGAGACGATCGCGGAGCAGTTCGGCACGACGGTCGAGGAGCTCGTCATCCTCAACCCGGACGTGGATCCCACCGCGCTCCAGATCGGCCAGGAGATCCGCGTGCCGTGACGGCCGCTCGCCGGCTGGCCCGTGCCTCGGCAGCGTTCCCCCGGCGAAGGACCCGTGCGAGTACCCTCTGCCCACGTGAGGCTCCGCCTCGTCGCCCTGCTCGCGGCCCTGCTTCTCGCGGCGCCCGCATCCGCCGCGACCCCCGACGTGGAAGCCCGCGCGTGGTTCGTCCAGAACGCGACGACGGGCGAGGTGCTGCTGGCCCAGCGCGCCGACGACCGCGTCGCGATCGCGTCGATCACGAAGCTCATGACCGTGCTGGTCGCGCTCGAGCGGGCGGAGCTCGACGATGTCGTCACCGTCGACCGCCGCGCCGCCGCCGTCGGCGAGTCCACGATCCACCTCCGCGCGGGCGAGCGCGTCACGGTCCACGACCTCGTGGAGGCGGCGCTGATCCAGAGCGCGAACGACGCCGCGAACGCGCTCGCGATCCATGTCGCGGGCTCCGTCCCCGCGTTCGTCGCCCTCATGAACACCAAGGCCGCGCAGCTCGACCTGCGCGACACGCACTTCGTCCGTCCCGACGGGCTCGACGTGGCCGGCCACGTGTCGAGCGCGCGCGACGTGACGAAGCTGGCGCGCGTGGCGATGCGAAACCCGACGGTGCGCGCGACCGTCGCGCTGAGGAGCGCCGAGGCGGCGGGCCGGCGGCTGTTCGGCTGGAACGACCTGCTCGGCCGCTTCCCGGGGCTGCTCGGCGTGAAGACGGGCCACACCGCCGCCGCCGGCTGGTCGCAGGTCGCGGCGGCCCGCGGGCGCGGGCTCACCGTCTACGCGACCATCCTCGGCTCGCCGACGCGCTCCGCGCGGAACGCCGACCTGACGGAGCTGCTCGCGTGGGGGCTCGCGCAGTACCGCGTCGTGCCGCTCGTCCAGGAGGGGAAGGCGTACGCCCACGCCAAGCTGCCGTACGGGAAGCCGGCCGTGCGGCTCGTCGCCGCCGAGGGCGCGATGCGGGTCGTCCGCGTCGGCCGACCGCTCGTCGAGCGCATCGTTGCGCCGGCGTCGCTCGAGCTCCCGGTGCGGCGCGGCCGGCGGGTCGGCGAGGTGCGCGTCTACGAGGGCCGCACGCTGCTCGTCGCGCGCCCGCTCGTCGCGGCGGAGACGGTGGAGCGCCCGGGCCTCGCGAGGCGTGTCGGCTGGTACGCGACCCGGACGCTTGAGAACGTCGCGGGGCTGTTCTCGTGATCGTCACCGTCACGCTCAACGCCGCCGTCGACCGCACCCTGACCGTGCCGAACGCCCAGCTCGGCCACCGCCACCGGGCGAGCCAGGGAATGACGCTCGCGGGCGGCAAGGGGATCAACGTCGCGCGCGCGCTGAAGCGGCTCGACGTCCCCGTGGTGGCGACCGGGCTGGCCGGTGGCCGCACGGGAACGCGGATCGTCGAGGAGTTGACCGCGGAGGCGATCCTCAACGACTTCGTCCGCATCGCCGACGAGTCGCGCACCTCCACCGCCGTCGTCGACCCGACGACCGGTACCTACACGGAGATCAACGAGTGGGGGCCTCACGTCTCGGGCGAGGAGCTCGAGATGCTCCTGGCGAAGCTTCGCTACCTGTCGCGGGGGGCGGACGGGGTCGTGTTCGCGGGCTCGCTGCCGCGCGGCGTCGACGACGGCTTCTACGGCGAGGCGATCCGAGAGCTCAACCGGCGCGGCGTCCAGACGGTGCTCGACTCCGAGGGCATGCCGCTGCGGCTCGGCGCGGAGGCGGAGCCGCATCTCGTGTCGCCGAACGTCGTCGAGGCGGAGGCGCTCGTCGGCCAGGAGTTCGAGGACGACGAGGACTTCGGAATGGCGCTCGACGCGATCGCCGAGCTCGGCCCCCGCAACGTCCTCATCACGCGCGACGACGGGTGCTTCGCGCTGCTTCGCGAGGACCGCACCGTGCGACGGTTCAGGGCCCACGCGGCGAGGCTCGAGCCCGTGTCGGGGGTCGGTGCCGGCGACGTGCTCCTCGCGGGGTTCCTCGCCGCCCGGCTCGACGGCAGGCCGCTCGACGAGGCGCTGCGGGCGGCGGTGGCGACCGGAGCGGCGTCGACGCTCGAGGTGGGGGCGGGGCGCTTCGACCCGCGCGAGGTGGGACGCCTCCTCGGCACCGTCCGCGTCGACGACCTCGCGCCCGTCGAGGCGTAGCCCCGGGGGCCAGGCCCTTTCGAGACGCGTCTGGGGACAGTCCCTAGGACTGTCCCCAGACATGGCCGATCTGTGTCGATTCTGCGCCGATTCGTCCACAGGGCCCGCCGGGGCCGCTGTTACCCTGCGGTCCTTGACGGAGCTGCAGGTCGGACGGGCAGAGCTCGAGCGCCTCCTCCTCCTCGAGCGGAAGTTCGCGAAGGAGGGCCTCACCTTCGACGACGTGCTGCTCGTGCCCGGCGAGTCGCACGTCCTCCCGAACGACGTCGCCACCCGTACGCGCATCACGCGCGGCGTCGAGCTCGCGATCCCGATCGTCTCCGCCGCGATGGACACCGTCACCGAGGCGCGCCTCGCGATCGCGCTCGCGCGTGAGGGCGGAGTCGGCGTGATCCACCGCAACCTCTCGATCGCCGACCAGGTGGCGGAGGTCGAGAAGGTGAAGCGCTCCGAAGCGGGGACGATCGTGGAGCCGCTCACGCTCCCGCCGGACGCGCCGGTCGCCGACGCGCTCGCGCTCATGCGGCAGTACCGGATCTCCGGGGTGCCGATCACCGACGAGGACGGGATCCTGGTCGGCATCCTCACGAACCGCGACCTCCGCTTCGAGACCGACACCGCGCAGCCCGTGTCGGCGCTGATGACGTCGCGGAACCTCATCACCGCACCCGTCGGGACGACGGTCGAGGAGGCCGAAGCGATCCTGCACCGGCACAAGGTCGAGAAGCTGCCGGTCGTGGACGCAGACGGGCGCCTGCGCGGGCTCGTCACCGTCAAGGACATCCAGAAGCGGATCGACTATCCCCACGCGGCGAAGGACGCGCACGGGCGGCTGCGGGCGGCCGCCGCGGTCGGCGTCGGCTCCGACGCTGTCGAACGTGCCGAGGCGCTCGCGGCCGCCGACGCGGACGTGCTCGTCGTCGACACCGCACACGGCCACTCGCAGGGCGTCGTCGAGATGGTGCGCCGGATCAAGTCGCGGCTCGACGTCGACGTGGTGGCCGGGAACATCGCCACCGCCGAGGCGGCGGAGGCGCTCATGGACGCGGGGGCGGACGGCCTGAAGGTCGGGATCGGCCCCGGGAGCATCTGCACCACGCGCGTCGTCGCGGGCGTCGGCGTCCCCCAGGTGACCGCGGTGCACGACGTCGCACGGGCCGCGGCGGCGCACGGGGTGCCCGTGATCGCAGACGGCGGGATCACGTCCTCGGGCGACCTCGCGAAGGCGCTCGCAGCGGGCGCGGACGCCGCCATGCTCGGCTCGATCCTCGCCGGCACCGACGAGTCCCCCGGGGACGTGATCGTCGTCCAGGGAGAGCGGTTCAAGGAGTACCGCGGGATGGGGTCGCTCGGCGCGATGCGCGCGCGCTCGTTCTCGAAGGACCGCTACTTCCAGGGCGACGTGGAGGACGTCGACAAGCTCGTCCCGGAGGGGATCGAGGGGCGCGTCGCCTACAAAGGGCCGGTCGCGCCGATCCTCTACCAGCTCATTGGAGGCGTCAGGCAGGCGATGGGGTACTGCGGCGCCGCCGACCTCGCGGCGCTGAAGGAGGCGCAGTTCGTCCGCATCACCGGTGCGGGGCTTCGCGAGAGCCACCCGCACGACGTCACGATCACGAAGGAGGCGCCGAATTACCGCGGCGGCAGCTGAGGACGTCGTCCCGCTCCCGACGCCCCCGCCCGAGGAGCGCCCCGTGCTCGTGCTCGACCTCGGCGGCCAGTACGCACAGCTCATCGCGCGCCGCGTGCGCGAGTGCCGTGTCTACTCGGAGCTGGTCGGCCACCGCGTGTCGGCGCAGCAGGTGGCGGCGAGACGGCCGCACGCCCTGATCCTGACCGGCGGCCCCGCCTCGGTGTACGCGG
>DATHTC010000567.1:0-1842 GCA_035463735.1 Gaiellaceae bacterium
CGTCCCCGGCGCGACGTCCCAGCAGGCGTGGAGGAAGCCTCGGTCGGCGTCGAGGTCGAGGTTCGTGCCCTCCTCGTCGTTGAGGATCTGGCCGAGCAGGATCGCGGCGACCGGCCCCGCGCTGTGGCCGCTCGACCAGGAGACGACGAAGGAGGCGGGGGTGTGGCCGGCCGGGAACGGAGGGCCTGCATCGGGCGCCTCGATCGGGCTCGCCGGGTCGAGGTGGAACGTGTCCTCGGGCGCGGCCTCCTCCCGGTGCGGCCACTCGCCGCGCTCCGGGGTGCGCAGGAACTGCTGGTAGAGCGGCGACGGGAGGAGCAGGTCGTCGGGGTACACGAGCCCCGAGACCGCGAGGTACGAGAGCGCGACGTCGAAGCCCTGCCACAGCAGCAGCTGGAGGTTGAAGAGCTCCTGGACGACGTGCGCGGCGGCCTCCGGCTTCGCCATCGCCGTCAGCTCCTGCTGGCCGACCCCGGTGGGCGCGGTCGGGTCCGGCTCCTCCGACCCCTGGAACTCGTCGACGAAGTCCGAGACCTCGCACTCCTTGTCGAGCGACCACTTCCCGATGCAGTAGATGAGCAGCGCGATCCCGATCGTGATGATCGCGACGAGGATCGCGACGCACGCGTCGCCGCCCGTCTTGTGCGAGTCGCCGACGCCGACGTCCGTGGGCTCGAAATCGGGATCGAGCCCGACGCCGCCGCCCGGCGGGGTGAGCTCGCCCGTGGCGGAGAGGATGCTCAGGCCTCCCGTGGCGGCGCCGCTGCCCGCGAGCGCGAGGGGCGGCGCCTGCGGGAGCGGCGGGCGCGCGAAGGCGTCGAGCAGCCGGAGCTGGCGGACGACCCGCTGCAGGCCGAGGTCGAGGTCGGGCGGCGGGCGGCTCGGGTAGGCGTCGGCAAGCGCGTCCCGCAGCACGTCGGCGACGTCGGCCGGCAGCGACGCGACGCCGCCGGGGCCGGTGAAGTCGAGCCGCTGGGCGAGCTCGGCCGGAGGCGGCGTGGCGAACGCGCCGTGCAGCGCGGCGCCGACGGCGTTCCGCGCGAGCCGGTTGCGGTAGCGGTGCGACCGCCGCGGCCCGCCGGTGACGCAGCCGAGGTAGGCGGCTCCGGCAACGTTCCCGGCGTAGCCTGCGAGGGCGCCGAACGCGAACGCCCGGGTGCGGGGCGTCCCCGCGTGCGCGAACACCGCGCGGACGAGGGCGTCCGTCCGTCGCGCGAGGAAGGCGTCGCGCCAGCTCCAGTCGGCGGACGGCGTGTCCGACTGCCGCGGGTGGCGGTCGAGGTGCGGCAGCGGCGCGATCGCCTGCTTCAGCGTCTCCGCCTCGTGGGAGACCTGCAGCGCGCCGGTGCGGAGCCCGTCGAGGCGCCCGATCCCCGACTGCAGCAGCGCGACGGCGCCCGGCGCGGTCGGGTCGGCGAGCGCGCCCTCGAGCTCCTGCCGGATGCGCCCCAGCTCGTCGTAGAGCTCCCGCCCTCGGCTCCACAGGTCGGCCGCCTGCTCGAGCAGCGCGAGCTCGGTGCCGTCCGAGTCGGCCTGCGCGACGACGTGGTCGAGGCACGCGCCGAGGAGCGCGGCGTCGGGGTCGTCGTCCACCGCCGCGCAGAGGTCGTGGACCTGCGCGGCGAGGGCAGGGTCGCCGGCGAACACCGCGCCGACGGAAGCGCGCAGCTCGCGCGCGACCGCGACGTGGGCGTGGTAGTCGAGCATGCCGAGCCGCCGACTCTAGAACGGTGGCGGGTGTTCTCCAACCCGCCCGCGCCCGAAGCTGCCGCTGCGCCGCGTACGGGCGCAGCTCGACGAACCCGGCGGCGGCGAAATCGCCGTCGAACGCGAGCGCCTCGC
>DATHTC010000568.1:0-2499 GCA_035463735.1 Gaiellaceae bacterium
CGAGCGAGCTCTCGGGCGGGTCGAGCTCCTCGTGGAGAGTCTCCGAGACCGGCACGCGGATCGCGCGCTCACGGACGATCGCCCCGCCGGCCGCGCCGATCGCGTCCGCGATGTCGCCGCGCGCGTCGCCGACCGGGCCCACGAACAGGAGCGCGACGCGCTTGCCGGCGAGCCGGTCGTGCATGACGGCGTCGTACGTGCGCGCAAGATACGCCTCCGCCGCCTGCCGCTCCTCCGCCCGCTGCTCCGCCGCGTCGAGGTCGTCCTGGAGCCGACCCACCTGCTCGCGCAGCGCCGCGTTGTCGATCCGCCGGTCGAGCTCGGGGTCGGAGATCGCGACGCCGACGAGGATCCCGAGCACGAGCGCGAGGAAGACCGCGGCCAGCGAGACGACGTGGTAGCGGAAGTCGAACACTGCGCGGAGCCTAGAGGCTCCGCCTTAGATCCCCAGCGCGTCCTGCACCCGCGTGCCGACGAGCTCCACCAGGTTGCGCAGCGCCGGGGACACGAGCACCGCGACGACGATCGCGGCCAGGCCCGCCAGCACCACGGCGAGCAGCGGCCACATGCCCGGCCCGCGCGAGACGAGTCGGGAGACGCCCTTCGCGTCCACGAGCACCTCCCCCACCTTCAGCCGCGTCACGAACGTCGAGGACATCCCGCTCCGGTTGCGCTCGAGGAACTCCGTCAGGTTCAGGTGGGTGCCGACGGCGACGATCAGCTCCGCGCCCTTGTCGTGGGCGAGCAGCAGGGCCACGTCCTCGGAGATCCCGGGGGCCTCCAGCCGGTGGTAGCGCAGGCCGAGCGCGTCCAGGCGCGCCGCGCCCGGCGAGTCGCCGCCGCGGTAGGCGTGGCAGACGAGCTCGGCGCCGGAGCGGAGCGCCTCGTCCGACACCGAGTCCATGTCCCCGACGATCACGTCCGGCCGGTATCCGGCCTCGAGGACCGCGTCCGCGCCGCCGTCGACCGCCACGAGCACAGGCTTGAAGTCCCTGACGTACGGGCGGACGCTGCGCAGGTCGCGCTTGAACCCCGGCCCGCGCGCGACGACGAGCGCATGACGGTCGCGGAAGCGCGTCGCCAGCGGCGGGAAGGCGACCTCGCCGGCGAGCACGCCGCCCTCCTCGCGCAGGTACCGCATCGTGTTCTCCGCGAACTGCTCCAGCGCCTCCGTCACGCGCTCTCGTCCGGCGACGAGCGCCCGCTCGAGATCGTCCTCGCCCAGGATGCGGCCGCTGGCGAGGCAGGTGCCGTTGCGGTAGACGCCCGCGGCGCGCACGGTCAGCATCTCGCCCTCGCTGACGTCGTCGAAGAGCGCCGCGCCGGGCGCGTCGATCAGCCGGACGCCGCCGCGCACGAGCACGAGCGGCCCCGGGTTCGGGAACCGGCCGCTCTGCGAGTCGGCGACGTTCACGACCACGCGGACGCCCGACTCGACGAGCTCCTCCGCGGAGACGCGGTCGAGGTCGGTGTGGTCGATGATCGCGACGTCGTCGGGCGTCAGGCGCTTGACGAGGTGCTTCGTCCGCCGGTCGAGCCTGGCCCTGCCGGTGAACTCGACGAAGTCAGCCACGGCCATTTCGTCCTGCGGCCGAAATGGCTAGACGGCGCTCTTTAGCCATTCTCGGCCTCGGCGAGAATGGCCAGGAACTCCGCGCCGCCGAGCATCCGCTCCAGCTCGGTCCGTCGCTCGTCGGGGTCGAGTGACTCGATCGTCGTGTGCGTGGGATCCCCGGGCACCTTCTCGACGCGGAAGTGCCGGTCGGCGAGGCTCGCGATCTGCGGGAGGTGGGTGATCGTGAGCACCTGTGCCCGCTCCGCCAGGCGGCGCAGCGCCGCGCCGACGGCCGTCGCGGTGCGTCCCCCGATGCCCGCGTCGATCTCGTCGAAGACGAGCGTCTCGCCGCCTGCGACGGCCGCGATCGCGAGCGCGATCCTGGACAGCTCGCCGCCGGAGGCCGTCTCGGCGACCGGCCCGGGCGGCAGCCCCGGGTTCGGGCGGACGAGGAAGGCGACCTCGTCGGCGCCGGCCGAGGAGGGATCACGGTCTCGGAGCTCGACCCGGAACTCCCCGTTGCCCATGCCGAGCTCGCGCAGCTGCTCGGCGACGGCGGCGGCGAACGCCTCGGCAGCCATGCGGCGCGCCTGTCGGAGCTCGCCCGCGACGAGGCCGACGCGCGCATCGGCGGCCGCGAGCGCCTCGCGCGCCGCGGTCGCCGGGTCGCCGCTCTCGTCGATCGCGGCGAGCTCCTCGCGCGCCGCCGCGGCGCGCGAGAGCAGCTCCTCGTAGCTCCCGCAGCGGAACCGCCGCCGCAGGTCCGCGAGGCGGTCGAGCTCGGCCTCCACCAGCTCGAGCCGCCCCGGCTCGGCCGCCAGCGAGTCGAGGAACGCGCGCAGCTCGGACGCGGTCTCGCGGAGCCGCACCTCGACGTCACGGAGCTCCTCGGCCGCGCGCGCGAGCTCCGGGGCGAGCATGGCGACGCCCGCGAACGCCCGCTC
>DATHTC010000569.1:0-8813 GCA_035463735.1 Gaiellaceae bacterium
TACCACTCGCGCTGCGAGTGGGCGTGCGTCCGCGACATGGGCTCGGCGGCGGCGGTCGTCGTTAGGCTCGCCGAGCTGTGGGCGGAGCCGGGCTGGGCCGGGGCGGGCGACGCCGTCGGCGCCGCCCGCCCCCCGTCGGGCTAACGCTTCGGCCTAGAGCTTGTCCTTCGCGTCGTCGAAGGCATCCCCCGCCTTGTCCTTCGCGTCGTCGGCGGTGTCCTTCACGTCGCCCCAGGCGCCCTGGGCCTCGCCCTCGCGCTCCAGCTCCTCGTCGCCGGTGAGGCGGCCGCCCTGCTCCTTCAGCTCGCCCTCGGCCTGATCCCAGTTGGCCATGTCTCCTCCTAGCGTTCGTCGTGATCCGTGTCGGCGAGGTGCGCGTCCTCGTCGGCGGGATCGGCCGGCTCGATCGTCCTCGCCGGGCCGCCGCCGCCGAGAAGGCCGGGCTCCGCACCCGTGTCGGCGTCCTGCTCGCCTTCGAGCCGCTCCTCGTTCCGCGCCATCGACCCCTCCTCGCCTCGGTTGGGAGCACCGTTCCGCGTCCTCCGGCGCGCAAACCCTCGGCTACGCTCCGACGGTGGGCGCCGCGCCCGACGGAACCGTGCTCGACCGCCTCGCGAGGCCCGTCCGGGACCTCCGCATCTCGGTCACCGACCGCTGCAACTTTCGCTGCGTCTACTGCATGCCGCGCGAGGTGTACGGGCGTGACCACGTCTTCCTCCCGCGCTCGGAGGTCCTCAGCTTCGAGGAGATCGCGCGCGTGGCGAGCGCCTTCCACGGGCTGGGCGTCCGCAAGCTCCGCCTCACGGGCGGCGAGCCGCTGCTCCGGCGCGACCTCGACCGCCTCGTGGCGATGCTCGCCGCGCTGCCCGGCGTCGACCTCACGCTGACGACGAACGGCGCCCTGCTCGCGCGGCAGGCGGAGAAGCTCGCCGACGCCGGCCTCGGCCGCGTCACCGTCAGCCTCGACTCCCTCGACGACGAGGTCTTCCGGGCGATGAACGACGTCGACGTGCCGGTCGCCCGCGTGCTGGAGGGGATCGACGCGGCCGCGGCGGCGGGCCTGCCCGTGAAGGTGAACACGGTCGTCAAGCGCGGCCTCAACGACGACGGCATCGTCGAGCTGGCGGCCCGCTTCCGCGGCACCGGACACGTGCTCCGCTTCATCGAGTACATGGACGTGGGGCACACGAACGGCTGGCGGCTGGACGACGTCGTGCCGGCGGCGGAGATCGTGCGGCGGATCGACGCGGTGTTCCCGCTGGAGCCGGTCGAGCGGGCCTACCGGGGCGAGACGGCGCTCCGGTGGCGGTACCGCGACGGAGCCGGCGAGCTCGGCGTGATCGCCTCCGTGACCGAGCCGTTCTGCGGCGACTGCACGCGGGCGCGGCTCTCGGCGGACGGGAAGCTCTACACCTGCCTGTTCGCGGTGAAGGGGCGCGACCTTCGGGCCGTGCTCCGGGGCGGCGCCGACGACGAGGAGCTGGCGGCCGTCCTCCGCGGCGTCTGGAGAGCGCGCACCGACCGGTACTCCGAGCAGCGCTCGGAGCGGACCGAGGCGCTGCCGAAGGTCGAGATGAGCTACATCGGGGGCTGACGCGCCGGGCCGGGCCCGAGGGGTCCGCCCTCCCCGCGTAGAATCCAGGTGACATGACCGCGCTCGTCGACGCAGGCCGCCGCGTGCTCCCACGCGGGTACGCGGACTTCGCCCGCCAGCTGGCGATCTGGTTCGGGTTCTACATCCTCTACCAGCTCGCCCGCGGGGCGGCCGACCGCGACGCCGCGGCCGCGTTCGACAACGGGCTGAAGGTGATCGACGTCGAGCGCCGCTTCGGCGACCTCTGGGAGCTGTCGCTCCAGGGGTTCCTCGGGTCCTCGCACCTGCTGATCGAGCTGACGTCGTGGACGTACTGGCTGTCGCAGTTCGCCGTCCTCGGGCTCGCGCTGCTGTGGGTCTACCTGCGCCGGAACGAGCACTTCCTCCGGTTCCGCGACACGGTGCTCGTGGCGAACCTGATCGGGCTCGTGGGCTACGTGCTGCTGCCGACCGCGCCGCCGCGGATGTTCCCGGACTTCGGCTTCGTCGACACGCTCGCGCGCTTCTCCTCGGTCAACCACTCGAGCGCCGCGATCGAGTTCGCGTCGAACCCGTACGCGGCGATGCCGAGCCTGCACGCCGCCGACGCCCTCATCGTCGGCGTCGTCATGGCGGGCATCGTCCGCTGGCGGCCGGCGAAGGTGCTGTGGCTCGCCTGGCCGGCGTGGGTCGCGTTCGCGGTGATGGCGACCGGGAACCACTTCTGGCTCGACATCGCCGCGGGCGCGGTGGTGGCGGGCGCCGCGGCCCTCGTCGTGCGCCGCTACCGCCGCGTCCAGCGGGCGTGAGCTTCCAGGAGAGCTACCAGCAGGGCGCGCGCAGGCTCGCCTCCCGCTCGATGAGCGGGCTGGCGCGGACGCGCGTGACGCCGAACCAGCTGAGCGCGGCCGGCGTCACGCTCTGCGCCGTCGGCGCGGTGCTCGTCCTGTTCGAGAACCGCAACGAGCTGCTCTTCTTCTGGCTCGGCGCCGCCGTCTTCGTCCTCGGCTCGATCCTCGACATCCTCGACGGCGCCCTCGCCCGCACGAGCGGCAGGGGGACGCCGTTCGGGGCCTTCCTGGACTCCACCATCGACCGCGTCGGCGAGGCGCTGATGCTCGGCTCCGTGACGTTGGTGCTCGCGCGGGACGACGACCTGCTCGGCGTCGGGTTCACCGTGGCCGCGATCGTCGGATCCATGCTCGTGCCGTACGCACGCGCACGCGCGGAGGCGCTCGGGCTGAAGGGCGACGTCGGCTTCGGGAGTCGCGCGGAGCGCGTGGTGGCGATCACGGCCGCGCTCGTGCTCGCGCCCTGGGGCGTGCTGCCGTGGGCGATGGGCGTGCTCGCGCTCGCGGCGTGGCTCACCGTCGCGCAGCGCGTGGTGTCGGTGCGCGCGCAGCTGCGCGCGCGCGAGCAGTGACGCGTGGTATAGCAACCTTGCGCTGATAGCACTTTTGTGCTATCACTCCTCTGATGGCACGGGAGCGACGCGGCGTGCTCGTCCGCATGCCGGCGAGCCTCAAGGAGCGCCTGGCGGCGGAGACCGCCGCGCGCGGCACGTCGCTCAACGACGTCGCCGTCGGGCTCCTCGCAGCCGCGTTCGGCGTCGCCTTCGACCCGTCGGGGCGCCGGGGCGCGCCACCGCGGAGCGGGCGCGGCGAGGTCCTGCTGCGGATGCCGCCCGCGCTCAAGGACCGCCTCGCGCGCCGCGCGTCGGAGCGCAAGCGGAACGTCAACGACCTGATCGTCGAGACGCTGTCCGAGCGCCTCGGGATCACGACCGGAAAGGACACCATGGCCTCCACCAACGGCGACGGCCGGGTGCGCGACCGCGACGGCGCGGTGCGCGTGGCGCTCATCGGCGTCGGCAACTGCGCCAACTCGCTGCTCCAGGGCGTCGAGTACTACCGCGACGCGCCCGACGATCAGTTCGTGCCGGGGCTCATGCACGTCAACCTCGGCGGCTACCACGTCCGGGACGTCGAGTTCACCGCTGCGTTCGACGTCGTCGACGGGAAGGTCGGCAAGGACCTCTCCGAGGCGATCTGGGCGCATCCGAACGACACGATCAAGTTCGCGGACGTGCCCGAGACGGGCGTGACCGTCTCCCGGGGGATGACGCACGACGGGCTCGGGAAGTACCTCTCGCAGGTCGTGACGAAGGCGCCCGGCGAGACGGCCGACGTCGTCGGGATCCTGAAGGAGACGAAGACGGACGTCGTCGTCAACTACCTCCCCGTCGGCTCCGAGATGGCGACGAAGTGGTACGCGGAGCAGATCCTCGACGCGGGCTGCGCGATGGTGAACTGCATGCCGGTCTTCATCGCGCGCGAGCACTACTGGCAGCGCCGGTTCGAGGAGCGCGGCCTGCCGATAATCGGCGACGACATCAAGTCGCAGGTCGGCGCCACGATCACCCACCGCGTGCTCACCTCGCTCTTCCGCGAGCGCGGCGTGCATCTCGACAAGACCATGCAGCTGAACGTCGGCGGAAACACCGACTTCCTGAACATGCTGGAGCGCGAGTGGCTGGAGTCGAAGAAGATCTCGAAGACGAACGCCGTCACGTCGATGCTCGACTACGACCTTGGCGCGGGCAACGTCCACGTCGGCCCGTCGGACTACGTGCCGTGGCTCACCGACCGCAAGTGGGCCTACATCCGCATGGAGGGCTCGGCGTTCGGGGATGTGCCGCTGAACCTCGAGCTGAAGCTCGAGGTGTGGGACTCACCGAACTCGGCCGGGATCGTGATCGACGCCGTCCGGCTCGCGAAGCTCGCGCTCGACAACGGCGTCGCCGGCGCCCTCGAGGGGCCGAGCTCGTACCTGATGAAATCGCCGCCGAAGCAGATCGTGGACGACGACGCGTACGAGGCGACGGAGCGGTTCATCGCCCAGTACGCGCGCACGGGCGAGAAGCCCAAGGCAGCGGTCTAGGGCGGACGGGGGAGGCCCGGCCGTCCGGGCCTCCCGCCGCTCACTGCGGGACCGGCGGGGCCTCCGGAGCGCGTCCGCGCGTCCACGACCAGGCCACCGTGCCCGCGACGAGCCCGAGCAGCGCCGTCAGCAGCGAGAGCTCGAGTGTCTCGTCCGTGCCCGAGAGCATCGGGCCGATATAGGCGCCGGCGAGCCCGCCTTGCGAGGCGTGGGCGACCATCACCACGGGGACGCTGCCGCCGGTCTTCGCCTGGAGCCACGTGAACAGGAACTGGCTCGCGAAGACGGCGCCGAGGATGACCGCCGCCTGCGAGCCGCCGACGACGAGAGGCAGGTGCCAGACCGCGACGAGCACGCCGAGGACGGTGGTTGCGCCGAGCACGCCCCAGCGCTCCGTGAGGCGCGGCATCGCGAAGCCGCGCCACCCGGACTCCTCCATCGCGGCGATCAGCACCAGGTAGAACGGGAACACGATCAGCGCCTCCGGCCACGCGCCGAGGTCGTCCCCGGAGGGCTCCGCCGCGCCGAGCAGGAGCGCGAGCAGCAGGGCGAGCACGTTCAGCCCGAGCACGATCCCGACCGCGGCCGCGTACCAGTGCCACCGGCCGCGCGGGGTGAAGCTTCGACGAAGCCAGGCGCCGACGCCCCGGCGCCCCGCGAGCACGGAACTGACGATGAGCGCCGCGAGGAACGGCCCTGTCGGGTTGATCGCGTCCGGGCCGGTGAACGGGACGATCGCCCACGACAGCGGGAACGCGAGCGCGAAGAAGGTGACGAGCGGATGGCGCTCGACGGCCCCGGCGACCCCTCGCCTCTGGTCGCGCGCGGTCATGTCGGCCTCCGGTCTCGGATGAGTGCCCCGTCGGAGCGGAACGCGATCGATCCTCTCACGGGCCGCTGCTCGTCGCAACGGGGGCGCACGAACGTCGTCCGACCTGGTCACGGCCTCTGTGCCACGACTGCGCCGGATCCGTGCCAGAACCGCGGGGACACTGGCGGCCGTTGCAGGACGGCGGTACCACGGTCGTCGATCCGTCCCCGACCGAATCGGAGCCGCCCATGTCTCTCCCCCGTCCCCTCGCACTGTTGCTGCTGCTCGCGAGCGTCCTCCTCGTTCCCGCCGCCGCGGCGAGCGGCACCGGCAGCATCGTCCTCAGCCAGGTCTACGGCGGCGGCGGCAACGCCGGTGCGCCGTACGCGAACGACTACGTGGAGCTCTTCAACCGCGGCGCCTCCACGGTCGACCTCTCCGGGTGGAGCCTCCAGTACGCGACCGCCGCGGGAACGTCCTGGCAGACGACCTCCCTCGCGGGCACGATCCAGCCCGGCGGGCGCTACCTCGTCCAGCTCGCCTCCGGCGGGACCGTCGGCAGCGCACTGCCGGCGCCGGACGCGACGGGGACGACGAACCTCGCCGCCACGAGCGGGAAGGTCGCGCTCGTTCGGGATGCGTCCGCGCTCGCCTGCGGCGCGTCTCCCGGCAGCTGCTCGGCGAACCCGCTCGTCGAGGACCTCGTGGGCTACGGCGCCGCCGCGGACTACGAGGGCGCGGGCGCGGCGCCGGGGCTGAGCGCGACGGAGGCGGCCGTCAGGGCCGGCGACGGCTGCACCGACTCGGACGCGAACGCCGCCGACTTCGCCGCTGCCGCACCGTCTCCGAGGAACTCGTCCGCGACGCTCCAGCCGTGCGCCGCCGAGCCTCCGCCGAGCGGCGGCGTGAGCGCGGACGCGAGCGTCGAGGTCGACGTCCAGCCGGTCCTCTCGATTGCGCTCGAGCGCTCGAGCCTCTCATTCGGCGCCGTCGCCGCGGGCGGCTCGCCTGCGCCCATCTCGGAGCGCGTCACGGTGCTCAGCAACAACGGCACCGGGTACGCGCTGACGGTCCACCGCTCCGCGTTCGCCCCGAGCGACCTCCCGCTCGCGCTCCAGGCCTCGGCGCCGAGCGGCGGCACGCTCGGCGCCGCGTTCGCGGGCGGCGCCTTCGTGCCGGTGCCGATCGGCGCGTCGTCCGCCCTCACCGTCGGCACCACGGCCGCCCCCAGCGCCGCCTCGGGCGACGTCTGGCCGACGAACGTGGGCTTCGCCGGCCCACTGCCCGCCGTCGCTCCCGGCCGTCACACCGCAACGCTGACGTTCACGGCGATCGCACGATGACTCGCGCGTGACGCTGATCGCTGCAGCCGCCGCCGTCGCGTCCGCCGTCGCCGCTGCCGCGCCCGCACCCGCCGCCACGGCGGGCGCGGGCGTGCAGCGGCCGGTGGTATCGCTGTCGGCGTCGCCCTCGCGGGTGGAGCTCGCGGACCGGAGCGCGGTCACGGTCGCGCTCCGCAACGTCGGCTCGGCGCCGGTCGTCGTCGAGGCCGCGCCTGAGCGCCTCGTGGTCGACCCCCGCGGCCGGCCGCGGCTCGGCGGAGCCCGGTCCGTGCGGCCGTCGGCCGCCGCATGGATCACGGTACGGCCGCGCCGCGTCTCGCTCCGGGCCGGCAGCTCGGTACGGCTCGAGCTCCGCGCCCGGCCGCCCCGACGCGCCGAGCCGGGCGACCACCACGCCGCCCTCCTGCTCTCGCCAACTCCCGTGCGACGCGGCCGCGTCGGCGTCCGGATGCGGCTCGGGGTTCGGGTGGTCGTACGCGTTCCAGGACCGATCGTGCGCCGGCTCGCGGTCCGCGCCGTGCACGTACGGCGGGTACGCCGCGGCCGCTACCTCGACGTCGCGCTCGCGAACCTCGGCAACGTCACCGAGCGGCTCGACCGCGGGCGCGTGGTCGTCACGCTCCTCGCACGCGGGCGCGTCGTCGCGCGGCTGCGGACAGCTCCGCGCGAGCTCCTTCCACGAACCCGCGGCCTCGCCAGCGCGCGGTACGCCGGACGCCGCCGCGGGCCGGTCGTCGCCCGGGTGGAGGTGCGCGGCGCCGGCCGTCGGGCGTTCCGCATCCGGCTGTGAGGGCCGCAGCCTTGTAGAGCACCCACGTTATGTGGCATCACTCACGAACCAGGTCCGCGAAGGCCGAGCCCGAGAACCGACGCCATGCGCCGCATGCTCCTCCTCGTCCCCCTCCTGCTGCTCGCGGCGGTCGCCGCGGCGCCGAGCGCCGAAGCGCGCAGCGCGGACGTCGCCGCGCTCCAGGTGGGCCTGCGGGCAAAGGGTCTCTACACGGGCACCGTCGACGGCATCGCCGGGCCCCGGACGGCGGCCGGCGTGCGCAGGCTGCAGCGCCGTGCCGGCATCGCCGTCGACGGGATCGTGGGCCCGGCGACGCGGAAGGCGCTCGGGCGCCACGGGCGCGGCGTCCTCGGCCGCCGCCTGCTGAAGCGCGGCACCGTGGGCTGGGACGTCGCAGCGTTGCAGTTCTCGCTCGCGTGGCACGGGTTCCCGTCCGGGCCGCTCGACGGCCGCTTCGGGCGGCGCACGGACGCCGCCCTCTGCCGCTTCCAGCGCTGGTCGCGCCTCTTTCCGGACGGGGTGCTCGGACCGGCGACGCTCCGGGCGCTGGCCGCGCCCCGGCCGGTGGCGCCGGTCCCGCTCGCGCCGCCGGTGGCGAGTCTCCCGACGGACGGCTTCGGACCGCGCGGGAACCGGTTCCACACCGGCCTCGACTACCCGGCCGACGCGGGAACCCCCGTGAGCGCGCCGGCGGCGGGGCGGGTCACGTACGCGGGCTGGCTGCCCGGCGGGTGGGGGAACGTCGTCGCGGTCGCCGTCGGCTCCGGCGCCCGGGTGATGCTTGCGCACCTGTCGCGCGTCGACGTCGAGGTCGGCGCCGAGGTGGGGCAAGGTGCGACGCTCGGGCTCGTCGGCGCCACGGGCAACGCGACGGGCCCGCACGTGCATCTCGAGCTGCGCGTTCGCGGCGCCGCCGTCGACCCGCTCTCGGCGCTTGGGTAGGCCCGGCTAGGCTCCCGGCGGGTGCGCATCTGCCTCGTCACGCCCTTCGACTGGTCGCAGCCGCACGACGTCAACGAGCACGTGGCGGGGATCGCGACCGAGCTGCGGCGCCTCGGCCATGAGGTCACGGTGCTGGCGCCGTCGAGCCGGCCGCGCGACCTGCTCGAGAGCCGTCGCGCGCTCGACGCAGGCGCCCCGCGCGACGTCGTCGCAATCGGGCCGGCGGTGCCGGTCTCGCGACGGAGCCGCCTCGGCGTCCCCCTCGGCTCGCGCACGACGCTGGAGCTCGCCCTCGCGGCCGGGCAGTTCGACATCGTCCACGGCTTCGAGCCGGGCATGCCGAGCCTCTCGTACCTCGCGCTCCGCGACGCGAAGGCGCTCGCGGTTGCGAGCTTCCTCTCGGAGCGCCGGCTG
>DATHTC010000570.1:0-5562 GCA_035463735.1 Gaiellaceae bacterium
CGCGCCGCTTCCGCGGCGGGCGCTCCGGCCGTGTTGCCAGGTCTCGGTGACGACGTGGTCGGATGAGCGGATGCGCCCGCTTCGCGGGCCGCGATCCCGCGCGTCTGGTCTCGGGGGAACCTGGCGGTTCCCCCAAGTCCCCTCCCTCCAAGTCCGGGGACAGTCCCTAGGTCTGTCCCCGGACATGGCCTGTGGACTGATCGGCACCGAGTTGGCGCAGGGGTCGCGGCGTCGGGGAGGAATGTCTCTCCGGGACCGCGGCTATCCTGGCGTCTTCGGGGGAGCGCCAGGGGCGCTCCTTTGCGTGGACGATGAAGACGACGCTCAAGAGAGGCATCGGCCGCTCCGCCCCCGACGCGAGCGGGAACGGCCACGGCAACGGCAACGGCCACGTCGTCCTCCCGCCGCGCGCGCTCCCGCCGCGGCCGCCGATGACGCGCTACCGGGTCGAGCCCCCGCGCAGGCGAGGGTTCTTCCGCACGCTCGCGCTCGTCGTGCTCTGGCTCGTCGTCGCCGCGCTCGTCGTCGGCGCAGGGCTGGCAGGCGGTGCGTACCTGTACCTCGAGGAGGGCGTCGCGCACCGGATCGTGCCGAAGGACGAGCAGGTGCGGATCGCGGCGGAGAAGCTCGAGGCCGTGCCGGCGGGCGAGCCTGCGATTGCGCTCGCCGTCGGCTACGACAAGCGGCTCGGTCCCGAAGCCGAGATCAACGGCGCGCGCTCGGACACCGTGATGCTGCTGCGCGCCGACCCGGAGACGGACTCGGTGTCGATGCTGTCGTTCCCGCGCGACCTCGTCGTCCCGATCCACTGCCCCGGCAGGGCGCCGTTCGAGAACAGGATCAACGAGGCGTACTCCACCTGTGGCGTTCGCGGGACGCTCGAGACTGTCCGCCAGCTCACGGGCCTCCCGATCAACTACCTCGTGACGGTGAACTTCCAGGGCTTCAAGCAGCTCGTGGCCAACCTCGGCGGCGTCTGGATGGACATCGACCACCGCTACTACAACCCGCCCGGCTCCGGGTTCGCGGCGATCGACCTCCAGCCGGGCTACCAGAAGCTCAACGGCAAGAACGCACTCGACTTCGTGCGCTTCCGCCACACCGACTCCGACATCTACCGGCTCGCGCGCCAGCAGCTGTTCGTCCAGGCGTTCAAGCAGGCGCTCACCGGCCAGTTCTCTCCGACCGATCTGCCGAAGGTCGTCCGTGTGCTCACGGACAACGTCGAGGTCGCGCAGTCGGGGAACAAGGAGTTCGACGTCTCGACGCTGCTCTCGTACGGCCTGTTCCTCTACGACCGGCCGAGCGTCTTCCAGGCGAGGATCGACATGTCGTGCTACGGGCCTGACGACGTCGCGGCAATCACCGTCGACCGCTCGTGCATCGAGGACGCGGTCGGCGACTTCGCCGATCCCGACGTGGAGGCGCCGGAGAAGGCGACGCAGGTGGCGCTCGGCCGGAAGCCGAAGTCCAACGCACCGCCGCCGAAGGAGACGAGCGTCCTCGTCCTCAACGGCAACGGCGTGCCCGGGATCGCGGCGGCCACGTCGACCCAGCTCGCGGAACGCGGATACGCGACCCGCACGCCGCCGAGAGGCCTGCCGGCGAACGCGCCGACGCAGGACTACGACCGCTCGAAGGTCTTCTACGACGAGGAGCAGCCGCGGGCAGAGGCGGCGGCGCGAAAGCTCGTCGCGCTCGTCGGCGACGCCGACGCCGATCCACTGTCCGCCGCGGCGCCCGAGATCCGGACGCTCGCGGATGGGGCGATGACGACGCTCGTCCTCGGCCTCCGCTTCCCGGGCTCGCTGTCGGCGGCACCGGAGGACGAGACACCCGTGCGGACGCCGCCGGTCGTGGCGAAGAACCCCGACCTGACCCTCGGCGCGCTCCGCGAGGCGCAGAAGGCCTTCAGGTTCCCGCTGATGGTGCCGACGGTCGTCGAGCGGAGCTCGCGGCTCTCGACGGAGAACGGGGTGCGCGCGTACCAGATCGCCGGCCACCGGACGCTGCGGCTCACGTTCGTCACGGGCGCGAGCGAGTACTGGGGCATCCAGATGGTGAAGTGGCGCGAGGCACCCGCGCTCGCGTCACCGACGCGGAAGCTGTTCCTGAAGGGGCGCCGCTACGAGCTCCACTACGCGGGCTCGCATATCCACATGGTCGTGCTGCGCGAGCGCGGGGCGACCTACTGGGTCGTGAACACGCTCCTCAACTCACTCTCGAACGAGACGATGTTGGCCATCGCCAGGGGCTTCCAGCCCCTCGGCAAGACCTAGGCGGCCAGCGCTCGGCGGAGGGCCTCGCGCGCGCCCTCGGTTACCGGCTCCCCGTGCGAGGGCACGACCCGCTCCACGGCGAGCTCGAGGAGCGGGCGCAGCGTCTCGCGAAAGCGCTCCGGCGTCGTCTCCTCCGGCAGCCACGAGTCGGGACAGAGCCTGAGGGCGTCGGAGCCTCCGAGGATCGCGTCGCCGGTGAAGAGCGTTGCGTGCGGCCGGATCCAGGCCGCGACCTCCCCCGGCCTGCCCGCGTCGAACGGCACGATCCCGCCCGGGAGGGCGTCGCCGGGCCTGAACGGATGCGTCAGCTCGACGTCCATGGTGTTGCCGGCGGCGGCGGTCGCCCACACGCCGGCGCCATAGCGGTTCCGCAGCTCGTCGGCGCTCCGCTCGTGGTCGTCGAGCGTGATCACGATCGCGACCGGCCGCCGAGCCCGCTCGACGTCCGCGTCCAGGGCGGCGACGAAGCGGTCGCGCTCATCCTCCGGCACGAGCGGGTCGAGGAGGACGACGGCGTCCGGCGCCTCGAGGTAGAGGCTCGACACCTCCGCGTCCCAGCCGCTCGGCCCGCCCTGCTCCGGCGTCCACGCGGGGTGCCGCGCCGTCCAGCGCCAGAGGCCGTCCGCGAGGCGCGTCACCTGCACGGCTGGGACGCTAGCGCGTCCGATGCGGCGCCGCGCGCGGCGCCGCTAGGCTCCTGCCGGTATGGCACGGATCGGGATCTTCGGCGCCGGCTACGTCGGCCTCGTCACCGGCGCGTGCTTCGCCGACCTCGGTCACGACGTCGTCGTCCGCGACGTCGTCCCCGACCGGATCGAACGCCTGCGCCGCGGTGAGATCCCGATCTACGAGCCCGGCCTCGACGACCTCGTGGCCCGCAACAACGACCGGCTCTCGTTCACGCTCGACGTCCGCGACGCGGTCGCCGGGGCCGACTTCCTCTACGTCGCGGTGGGCACCCCCCCGACCCCCTCCGGCGACGCCGACCTGTCCGCGGTGTGGACGGTCGTGGACGAGATCCCCGCCGATGCGGACGCGACCGTGGTGATGAAGAGCACCGTCCCAGTCGGCACCGGCGAGAAGGTGCGCGCCGCGCTCGACGCGCGCGGTCTCGGGCGGGTCGGGTACGTCTCCAACCCCGAGTTCACCGCCGAGGGCACGGCGGTCCGCGACTTCATGGAGCCGGACCGCATCGTCGTCGGCTCGTTCACGAAGGAGGCCGGCGACGCCGTCGAGGCGCTGCACGAGGGAATCGACGCGCCCGTGGTGCGCATGGACGTCAACTCGGCCGAGATGGTCAAGCTCGCCGCCAACGCGTTTCTCTCGACGCGGATCAGCTTCATCAACGAGATCGCCAACGTCTGCGAGCGGGTCGGCGCCGACGTCGAGCACGTCGCGAAGGGCGTCGGCCTCGACCACCGGCTCGGGCCGCACTTCCTCCGAGCCGGGATCGGCTTCGGGGGCTCGTGCTTCCCGAAGGACGTGTCGGCCCTGAAGCAGCTCGCAGGCAACTCGGGCTACCACTTCCAGCTGCTCTCCGCAGTGATCGAGGTGAACGAGCTCCAGAAGCGGCGCGTCGTCGCGAAGCTCGAACAGGCGCTCGGGTCTCTGCGTGGCACGACGATCGCGCTGCTCGGGCTGGCGTTCAAGCCGAACACCGACGACATGCGCGAGGCGCCGTCGATCGTGATCGCCAACCGGCTGGTGGCCGAGGGAGCGCACGTGCGCGGCTGGGACCCGGTCGCGGACGCCGCTCCGGTGCTGCCGCCGCAGGTCGAGCTGTGCGCGACGCCCCTCGACGCCGTGCGCGGCGCGGACGCGGCCGTGATCGTGACCGAGTGGCCGCAGCTGCACGGCCTCCTCCGCGACGGCTACCGGGAAGCCATGCGCCGGCCGCTGATCGTCGACGGCCGCAACATGCTCGACCCCGCGAAGGCTCGTGCGGCCGGGTTCGTCTACGAGGCGGTCGGCCGCAACGCGTCGCTCGAGCATCTCCCCGAAGCGCCCGAGACGGCCCCGGCGTAGCGGGCGCGCGCGTGGAAGCGATCATCCTCGCCGGCGGGAAGGCGGAGCGGCTCGGCGATGCCGCCGCCGGGCGGCCGAAGGCGCTCGTCCCGCTCGCCGGGTACCCGCTCGCCGCGTACCAGGTGAGCCAGCTCGTGGCGGCCGGAGTGACACGCGTGATCGTCAGCTGCGCCGACGGCCAGGGCCCGTACTTCGAGGAGGCGCTTCACGGGCTCGGCGCCGAGCTCGCGCTCGCGGAGGAGCCGGAGCGGCTGGGTCGCGGCGGCGGGCTCCGGTTTGCGGCGGCGGCGCGCCGGGAGTCCGGCCCGTTGTACGCGCTCAACGGCGACGAGCTGCTCGACGTCGATCTCCGTGCGATGCTCGCACACCACGATGCCCGCGGCGGCGCCGCGACGATCGCCGTCGCGCCGCTCGTCTCGCACCTCGGCGTGGTCGATCTCGAGGACGAGCTCGTCGTCGGCTTCCGGGAGGGTCCGCGCCTTCCATACTGGGTCAACATCGGGTGCTACGTCCTCGACGAGGAGGCGCTCGCGCGGCTCCCCGAGCGCGGCGACCACGAGGAGTCGACCTTCCCGGAGCTCGCCGTCGAGCGGAAGCTCGTCGCGTGGCGGCACGAGGGGACCTGGATCACCGTGAACACGCCCAAGGACCTCCGGCGGGCGGAGTCCTTCTTCGCCGCGCACCCGGAGTGGCATCCGCGCGGCGCACCGGCATAGGATCGGCCGGTGCCGCCGGACCTGAGCTCGCCGAACCTCGAGGGGCTCGACCGTTTCGCCTTCGAGCCGCGGCGCGTCGACAAGCCGTGGGGCTACGAGCTCATCTGGGCCGTGGCCGAGGAGTACGTCGGCAAGGTGCTGTTCGTCGCGGCCGGCCACTCGCTGTCGCTGCAGTTCCACCGCGAGAAGGACGAGTCCTGGTACGTGCAGTCGGGGCGCGCGAAGCTCGAGCTTGGCGAGGCGGGCGCGGCCGTGCTCGTGCAGGAGGTCGTCGGCCCGGGCGCGGCGTTCCGCTACCGGCCCGGCACCGTCCATCGCGTGACCGCGCTCGAGGACACGACGATCCTCGAGGTCTCGACGCCGCACCTCGACGACGTCGTCCGGCTCGAAGACGCCTACGGCCGCGCCTGAGCGCGTCGCCGCCGCCGACTGCATATCCGACGCGAAAGCGAGAAAGTGACAGACTGTCACTTGTCCGCTTTCGCGTCGTCTCACGTGGGCGGGCGCCCACCTCGAGCGGCGGTGGGTGGCTCGTCTTCTCA
>DATHTC010000571.1:0-6955 GCA_035463735.1 Gaiellaceae bacterium
GCGGTCGAGGGCGACCCATCGGTCGAGCTCCCGATCCGCCCGCGGATGCTCCGCGTCGTCGTCGAGAACCTGACGCGAAACGCGATCCGGTACGCCGGCCCCGGCGCGACCTTCACGCTCTCCGTCGCGCGCGACGACGGCGCGGTGGTGCTCACCGCCCGCGACGACGGGATCGGGGTGCTCGAGCGCGACCTGCCGCGGCTGTTCGAGCGCTTCTACCGCTCCGACCGGGCGCGCGCCTCGCGCGGGACGGGCCTCGGCCTTGCGATCGTGAAGCACGTCGTCGGGGCGGCGGGGGGGACGGTGGAGGCCGAGGGCGCGCGCGGCCGCGGCCTCACCGTGCGCTGCGTGTTCGCGGACGGCGGGGGACGGCGTTCCGCCTCGAGCCCGTCCGCTCCTGGCTCGACCCCGCGCTGATCGTGCTCGCCGGCCGAGCCGCCGCGTGGCCCGGCCCGTCGTTCACCACCTCGTCACCAGTCGTTGACCAGCCCTCGCCCCATCGCGGCGGCGTGAGGAGGCAGGCTCCGGGTCGATGAAGACGACGACACGCACACTCAGCGCCCTGCTCCTCGCGCTCGTGCTCGTGCTCGCCGCCGTCGCGTGCGGCGGCGACGACGACGAGGGCTCGGGGACGAACGCAGGCACCGCCGAGGCCGGCGGCGAGCTCTCCGGCCGCATCGAGTCCGACGGGTCCAGCACGGTCGGGCCGTTCACGACCCGCGCCGCCGAGCGCTTCCAGCAGGAGAACAGCGGCGTCCAGGTGACGGTCGGCATCTCCGGCACCGGCGGCGGCTTCGAGCGCTTCTGCGCCGGGGAGACCGACCTCTCGAACGCCTCGCGGCCGATCAAGGACGAGGAGGCCGAGATCTGCGAGGAGAAGGGCGTCGAGTACGTCGAGTTCCAGGTCGCGAACGACGCGCTCACGGTCGTCGTGAACAGCGAGAACGACTGGGCGACCTGCCTCACGACCGACGAGCTGAACACGATCTGGGAGCCCGGCTCGAAGGTGGGCAACTGGAACCAGGTCCGCTCCGGGTTTCCCGACGAGGAGCTGAAGCTCTTCGGCCCTGGCACCGACTCCGGCACCTTCGACTACTTCACCGACGAGATCAACGGCGAGGAGGGCGCCAGCCGCACCGACTACGCGCCGAGCGAGGACGACAACGTGATCGTCCAGGGCGTGGGCGGCGAGCGGGGCGGCATGGGCTACTTCGGCTTCTCCTACTACGAGGAGAACCAGGGAACGCTCAAGGCGCTCGAGATCGACGGCGGCGACGGCTGCGTCCCGCCGAGTGTCGAGAACGCCCAGAACGGCACCTACACGCCGCTCGCGCGTCCGCTGTTCCTCTACGCGAAGACGGAGTCGTTCGCGCGGCCCGAGGTCGAGGCGTTCGTCCGCTACGCGCTGGAGAATGCGGACTCGATCGCGGAGGAGACGCAGTACGTGCCGCTCACCGATGAGCAGAAGCAGGAGGCGCTGGCCGCGCTCGAGGAGGCGCACGCCGGCATCGCCACGGAGACGACGCCGTAGGTGACGGCCCGCGCGGCCACCGCCGCCGAGCCCCGCGACCGGCTCCGCGGCAAGCGCATTCGCTGGGGGGAGGCCCTGATCAAGGGCCTCCTCGCCGTGTGCGCGCTCGTCTCCGTCGCGACGACGACCGGGATCGTGATCGCGCTCCTCCAGCCCGCCCTCGACTTCTTCGGCGAGGTGCCGGTGCGCGACTTCCTCACCGGCACGACCTGGGCGCCGCTGTTCGAGCCCGCCAGCTTCGGCGTCGTCCCGCTCGTCGTGGGCACGGTCTCCGTGACGCTGTGGGCGTGCCTCGTGGCGATGCCGTTCGGGCTCGGTGCCGCGATCTACCTGAGCGAGTACGCGCACCCGCGCGCACGCAGCATCTTCAAGCCGGCGCTCGAGGTGCTGGCCGGCATTCCCACGATCGTGTTCGGCTACTTCGCGCTTACGTTCGTGACCCCGCTCCTCCGGGACGTCGGCCTCGACGCGGAGATCTTCAACGCGCTCTCCGCGGGCCTCGTGATCGGCGTGATGCTCATCCCGACCGTCGCGTCGCTGTCCGAGGACGCGATGACGGCGGTGCCCCAGGCGCTCCGCGACGGCGCGTACGGGCTCGGCGCGAACAAGCTCCAGGTGTCGCTCCGCGTCGTCGTGCCCGCGGCGATCTCGGGGATCGTCGCCAGCTTCGTGCTCGCGATCTCCCGCGCCGTCGGCGAGACGATGATCGTGTTGCTCGCCGCCGGCCAGCAGCCGGTGATCGACTGGAACCCGCTGCACGCGGTCGAGACGATGACGGCGTTCATCGCCGCGACGGGCGCCGGCGACGTCCCCACGGGCTCGATCGAGTACAAGACGATCTTCGCGGTCGGGCTGACGCTCTTCCTGGCCACGCTCGTGATGAACGTGGTCTCGATCCGCCTCGTGCGGCGGTACCGCGAGGTGTACGAGTAGTGGCCGCGACCACCCGGGCCCTCGCCGGCCGCCGCTCGCACGGCCGCGGCGCGCAAACCGCCTTCAAGGCGTTCCTGCTCCTCTCGCTCCTCGTCGGCTTCGCCACGCTCGCGACCTTGCTCGTGGACGTGTTCAAGGACGGCGTTCCGCTGCTGTCGGAACGGCTGTTCACGCAGCCCCCGTCGTCCGACCCCGACATCGCGGGGGCGCGGCCGGCGATCCTCGCCACGATCTACATGATGGTGCTGCTGATCGTGATCGCGATCCCGATCGGCGTCGGCACCGCGATCTACCTCGAGGAGTACGCGAATCGTGAGCGCTGGTACAACCGCCTGCTCGAGGTGAACATCCAGAACCTCGCGGCGGTGCCGTCGATCGTGTACGGCATCCTCGGGCTCGCGTTCCTCGTCCGCGGGATCGGCCTCGGCCGCGTCCTCCTCGCGGGAGCGCTGATCCTCACCCTGCTCGTGCTGCCGACGGTGATCATCGCGGCACGCGAGGCGATCCGGGCGGTGCCGCCGTCGATCCGGCAGGGCGGGTTCGCCCTCGGCGCCACGCAGTGGCAGGTGATCTGGCGGCAGGTGCTGCCGGCGGCCGCGCCGGGGATCGCGACCGGCTCGATCCTCGCGCTCTCGCGCGCGATCGGCGAGACGGCGCCGCTGATCCTGATCGGCGCGGTCACCTATATCTCGTTCGACCCGACCATCCTGGGCCCGTTCACGGCGCTCCCGATCCAGATCTACCAGTGGGTGCGCCTGCCGCAGCCGGAGTTCAAGGAGCTCGCCGCGGCCGCGATCATCGTCCTGCTCGCGCTGCTGCTGACGATGAACGCGTTCGCGATCTGGCTCCGCAACCGCTACCAGAAGCGATGGTGATGCCCGTGTCGGAGACGTCCCCCGCGGCCGGTGCGAAGATCCCGGGGATGACCGAGGCACTCGCCGACCGCCGTGACGAGACGCCGGTCCCGCAGGACGTCGTCTTCGACGTTCGCGACCTGACCGTCTCCTACGCAGACGTGCCGGCGCTGGCCGACGTCTCGCTCGCGATCGAGCGCCAGCGCGTGACGGCCTTCATCGGCCCGTCCGGCTGCGGCAAGAGCACGTTCATCCGCTGCTTCAACCGGATGAACGACCTGATCCCGAGCGCGCGGGTCGAGGGGAGCATCCGCTACCAAGGGCAGGACCTCTACGCGGCCGACGTCGACCCCGTCGAGGTGCGGAAGCTGATCGGGATGGTGTTCCAGAAGCCGAACCCGTTCCCGAAGTCGATCTACGACAACGTCGCCGTCGGGCCGCGCGTGCTCGGGCTCAAGAGCGGCCTCGACGACCGGGTCGAGCACGCGCTGCGGCGCGCCGCGCTCTGGGACGAGGTGCGGACGCGGCTGAAGGAGAGCGCCCTCTCGCTCTCCGGCGGGCAGCAGCAGCGCCTGTGCATCGCGCGCGCGCTCGCGACGGAGCCGGACGTGATCCTGATGGACGAGCCGGCGTCGTCGCTCGACCCGATCTCCACCACGCGCATCGAGGACCTGATGCACGAGCTGAAGCGCGACCTCACGATCGTGATCGTCACGCACAACATGCAGCAGGCCGCGCGTGTTGCGGACAAGACGGCGTTCTTCTCGGTCCGCGTGGACGAGGAGCGCGACCGGCGCACGGGGATCCTCGTCGAGTACGACGAGACCTCGAAGATCTTCACCACCCCCTCCGACAAGCGGACGGAGGACTACGTCACCGGGCGGTTCGGATGATGTGCCTCCCCACGGTTCCGGGGTGCCGCCCGCGGCGCGCGGCTCCGCCGCGCGAGAGCGAGAGGCGGCCGGGGTCGTGAGGATTTCCTTCCAGGAGGAGCTGGACCAGCTCGAGGCGGCGATCCACGAGGAGGGGACGCTCGTCCTGCGGGCGCTGCGGGGCGCGCTGAACGCCCTCGTCCAGCAGGACGAGGAGCTCGCGGACGAGGTGATCGCGTTCGACGACGAGGTGGACGAGCGCTACTTCGCCGTCGAGGAGGCGGTGCAGGAGCTGCTCGCGCGGCAGACGCCGGTCGCGTCGGACCTGCGCTTCGTGCTCGCCCTCCTGCACGTCAACCTCCACCTCGAGCGGATCGGCGACTACTGCGTCACGATCGCGAAGCTCGTCAAGCTGGCGCCGACGGTCGCCCCGGACCGCCTGTTCACGGACGCCTTCGAGGAGATGGGCGGGCGCGCCGAGGAGATGGTGAAGGTCGCGCTCGACGCGTTCGCGGCGCGGAACATGGAGCAGGCCGAGACGCTCGTCGACCTCGACGAGCTGATCGACCGCGCGAACCGCCGCTTCGTGCAGCACGTGCTCTCGTTCGGGCGCGACCCGAAGCTCCACGAGTGGGGGCTGCGGATGATCCTCGTCTCGCGCTGCTTCGAGCGGATCGGTGACCACGCCGTCGACATCGGCGAGCGCGTCGCCTACATGGCCTCGGGCGAGTTCCGCGAGTTCACGGACGCCTCGCACCCCGTGGACACGTAGTACCCGGTTCGAAAGTGGCAAGTAACAGACTGTTACTTGTCGTGTTTCGGACCGTGTTCTCTACGGCGGCGGGCCTACCGGGGCGAGCACGGCGCGCGTCTGCGCGCGGCGGGCGGCGAATGCGCCGGCGGCGATCGCGGCCATCAGCGCGAACACGATCGCGGCGCCGCCGGGCAGGCGCGTGAGCAGCTCCATCGCGCCGCCGATCGACGCCGCCGCCGGGATCGTCAGCACCCACGCGACGAGGATGTTCCCCGCGACGCCCCAGCGCACCGCCGACAGCCTCCGGCTCGCGCCCGCCCCGAGCACCGAGCCGCTGATCGTGTGCGTCGTCGAGACGGGGAAGCCCGCGTGCGCCGTGAACCACAGGATCGACGCGCACGTCGTCTCGGCCGCGAACCCCTGTGGCGGCTCGAGCTTCGCGATCCGCTGGCCGAGCGTGCGGATGATCCGCCACCCGCCGACGTAGGTGCCGAGGCCCATCGCGGCGGCCGCGGACGCGATCACCCACAGCGGCGGCCGCGCGAAGTCCGGGTCGAGGTGCCCCGCCGCGACGAGCGCGAGCGCGATGATCCCCATCGTCTTCTGCGCGTCGTTCGTGCCGTGGGTGAAGGCGACGAAGCTCGCGGACACGAGCTGGAGGCGCCGGAACCCGCGGTTGACGGGTCCGGGCGAGCGGCGCCGGATGATCCAGAAGATCCCGAGCATCAGGAGCCCGGCGCCGAAGAAGCCGAGGATCGGCGCTGCGAGCGAGGGAATCAGCACCTTCTCGACGATCCCGTCGACCTGGAGCACGTCCCACCCCGCCGCCGCCACCGCCGCGCCTGCGATCCCGCCGATGAGCGCGTGGCTCGAGCTCGTCGGCAGGCCGTAGTACCAGGTGACGAGGTCCCACGTGATCGCCCCGACGAGGCCCGCGAGCACCACGTCGAGGGTGACGATCTCCGTCTCGACGATTCCCTTCGCCACCGTGGCGGCGACCTCGACCGACACGAACGCTCCCGCGAAGTTGAGGACGGCCGCGCCGAGCACGGCGACGCGCGGCGAGACGGCGCGCGTGGAGACGCTCGTCGCGATCGCGTTGGCCGTGTCGTGGAACCCGTTCGTGAAGTCGAAGAACAGGGCGACGACGACGACCGCGACGAGCATCAGCTCCATCGCGGCCTACGCGTTCTTCACGACGACGTTCCCGAGCACGTTCGCGGCGGTCTCGCACGCGTCGAGCGCCGCCTCGAGCGCCTCGAAGATGTCCTTCCAGCGAATCACCACGAGCGGGTCGATGCGCGGATCGTGGAAGAGCGACGCGATCGCGTCCCGGACGATGCGGTCGCCGTCGTCCTCCAGCCGCTTCAGCTCGATCAGCGCCTCCTGGACGCCGCGGAACCCCTTCAGCCGTGACAGCGCCTCGCACAGGCGCTCGACGGCGGCGACGATGATCCCACACTGGTCGATCGCCGCCCGCACGGGTTGCTCGACCCCGTACAGCTCGAGCAGATCGGTCGCCTCCTCGATGTGGTCGACCACGTCGTCGATGGCCGTGGCGAGCTGGAAGATGTCCTCCCGGTCGAAGGGCGTGACGTACTGGGTGTTCAGCAGCTGGATGAGGTCGTGCGTGATTCCGTCGCCGACGGTCTCCGCCCGCTTCACGTCCGCCTGCGCCACCGACGAGCTCGGGTACTCGCGAAACCGGGTCTCGGCCAGCCGCGCCGCCTCGAGCGCGTTCGCGCCTGCGCGCGTGAAGAGCTCGTAGAACTCGCTCGTGCGGGGGACGAGGGCGAGACGCACGGGGCGGGATGCTAACGCCGTCGCGTCCCGGCGCGGGTCGACACCCGACGCGCGTGCCGCCGTTTGGACGCGAGGTCGTGCGGGGACGTGTGCGGACGGCGTGATCCGCGTGCTGCTCGTCGACGACGATGCGCTGGTCCGCGCCGGAATCCGGCTGATGCTCTTCAGCGCGAGTGGCATCGAGGTGGTCGGCGAGGCAGCCGACGGC
>DATHTC010000572.1:0-1984 GCA_035463735.1 Gaiellaceae bacterium
CGGCGGCCCGTCGTTGCGGCGAAGGGGGTGTGGGGACGTGGCGCGCGCGGGCCGGGCCCGGCGCGCCTAGGGTACGGCGACGCGGCGGCGCGTGGCGCTTTCGCTGAACGGCCGTTCAAACATCGAGCGAGTGTCGCCGACGTCACCCCGACCTGTCAAGACGAGGGGCTGAACGAGGGGCCTCACGGCAGGCGCTCGTATGCCGCGGGGGTGAGGAACTCGGGCAGGTGATCGGCGAGGGCGACCTCCTCGAAGATCGCGCGGGCGTCGTCGAGGCGCGTCGTGTCCATCCGCTCGGCCCGCATCGCGCCCGCGATGCGGGCGTGCTCCTCCGCGGTCACGGCGCCCGCGAGCTCGCGCGAGACGGTCGGGCCGTGCTCGAGCGCGACGCCGTGGTGGATCCACTGCCACACCTGCGAGCGTGCGATCTCGGCCGTGGCCGTGTCTTCCATCAGGTCGTTGATCGCCGCCGCGCCCACGCCTCGGAGCCAGGACTCCACGTAGCGGAGGGCGACCTCGACGTTCGCGCGGAGCCCGGCCTCGGTCACGGTGCCGCCGGGGACCCGCACGTCCAGGAGGTCGTCGGCCGTGACCGAGACCTCTTCGCGGAGCCGCTCCCGCTGGTCGGGGCTATCCCCGAGCACCCGGTCGAACTCCTCGGTGGCGACCGGCACGAGGTCGGGATGCGCGACCCACGTCCCGTCGAAGCCGTCGCCCGCCTCCCGCTGCTTGTCCTCGCGCACCTTCGCGAGCGCCTCCTCGGTGACGTCACGCTTGCGGCGGTTCGGGATGAACGCCGCCATGCCGCCGATCGCGTGTGCGTCGCGCCGGTGGCACGTCCGCACGAGCAGTTCCGTGTACGCGCGCATGAACGGGACCGTCATCGTGACGCTCGCGCGGTCGGGGAGGACGAACCGCCCGTCGCGACCGAGCTTCTTGATCACGCTGAAGATGTAGTCCCAGCGGCCGGCGTTCAAACCGCTCGCGTGGTCGCGGAGCTCGTAGAGGATCTCGTCCATCTCGAACGCGGCGGGGACCGTCTCGATCAGCACGGTCGCCCGGATCGTGCCGCGCGGGATGTCGAGCGCGTCCTGCGCGGCGCAGAACACGTCGTTCCACAGCCGCGCCTCCTCGTGTGCCTCGAGCTTCGGCAGATACAGGTACGGGCCGGTGCCGCGCTCGAGCTGGCGGCGCGCGCAGTGGAACAGGAACAGCCCGAGATCGAGCAGCGAGGCCGAGACCGGCGCGCCGTCCACGAGCACGTGCTTGTCGATCAGATGCCACCCGCGCGGGCGCACCAGGAGCGTGGCCGTCGTGGGCTGGAGCTCGTAGCGCTTGCCGTTGGCCTCCAGCGAGATCGTCCGCTCGGCCGCGTCGATCAGGTTCGCCTGCCCCTGCACGACGTTGTCCCAGGTAGGCGAGTTGGCGTCCTCGAAGTCGGCCATGAACACGCGGGCGCCCGAATTGAGGGCATTGATCATCATCTTCCGGTCGACCGGGCCGGTGATCTCGACGCGCCGGTCCCGCAGGTCCGGCGGCGCCGGCGCGACGCGCCACCCGGAGCGTCGGACCTCGGCCGTGCGCCCGAGGAAGGCCAGGCGGCCCCCGGCGTCGAGCTCGGCCTGGCGCGCGGCGCGCGCGGCGAGCAGGCGCCTGCGCTCGGGGTCGAACGCTCGGTGGAGCGACGCGACGAACGCCAGCGCGTCGTCGGTCAGGATCTCGCTCGCCCGGCCGGTGACCGGCACGAGGACCTGGATGCCTTCGGTGGTCACGGGGCCCTCCTTCCCCCGGGGGTTCGTGCCTGGAAACCTGCGCGGATCGCTACGGGACGATCTTCGAGATGGGCAGCTCGAGGATGTCCGTCGCGCCGAGCGCCTTGAGCAGCGGGATCAGCGTGTTCACCTGGCGTTTCTCGACAACGGTCTCGACCGCGTACCCGCCCTCCTGGAGCCGGGACACGGTCGGTGACTTCATCGCGGGGACG
>DATHTC010000573.1:0-7177 GCA_035463735.1 Gaiellaceae bacterium
ACGGCTCGGGATCGAGGTCGACGACTGGGTCGACGCGCCGAACACGCTCGCCGTGTTCGTGTTCGGGCCGGACCGCGTCCGCGTCGAGTACGTCGAGCACAAGCCCGGCTTCTCGCTCGTCTAGCGGGGCGCGCGTGCTCACGGTCGCCGGCGCGGGGATGGCCGGCCTGTGCGCGGCGGCGCGCGCCCGGGAGCTCGGCCTCGACGTCGTCGTCCACGAGAAGGGTGACCGGGCGGGCGGTTCGATGCTCCTGTCGTCGTGCGTCGTCTGGCGGCACCGCACGCTCGAGCTCTTCCGAGAGGAGTGCCCCGGCGGCGACCTGGCGCTCCAGCGCGCGGTCGTCGAGGAGCTCGACGAGGCACTCGGGTGGCTGGAGTCCCTCGGCGCGCCGGTGCTCCAGCGGGAGACGGGGAACCCGCGCACCGTGGGGTGGCGCTTCGACCCGCGCGGGCTCACGGAAGCGCTCGTACGCGCGGCGGGAGAGGTGCGCCTGCGCTCGCCGTTCCCGCGTGGGGCGGCTCCGCTGGTGCTGGCGACCGGCGGCTTCGCGGCGCGGATGGCGCGGGAGCGCGACCTGGCGCTGCGGGCGAACCCGTGGAGCGAGGGCGACGGTCTCGACGAGGGCCTGGCGCGAGGCGGCGCCGAGTCGGGCGGCATGGACGAGTTCTACGGCCGCGCGATGCCGGCGCCGCCTGCCCGCTGGGGCGAGACCGACTTCGTACACGCGTCGCAGCTCTACGGGCGCTGGGCGCGGGTGCTCGACGAGCACGGGCGGCCGGTGTGGGAGGGACCGCCGTCGTGGTCGGAGAACGACCTCGTGCAGGCAGTGGCGCGTCGCCCGCGCGGGATCGCCTGGTACCGGGTGGAGGCGGGAGACCTCACGCGGCGCGTGCGGGAGCGCACCGTCGCGGACATGGTCGCGGAAGCCGAGCGACTCGGCGGCGACGTCGAGCGGGATCCGGGAGGCGCGACCGTCAAGGTGCAGGCGGCGGTGACGCACACGATCGGCGGCCTCCGGGTCGACGTCCGCTCGCGCGTCCTCGACGCCTCCGGCCGGCCGGTGCCGGGCCTGTACGCGGCCGGAGCCGACGCGGGCGGGATCGCGACGGGGGGCTACTCGAGCGGCCTCGCCGCCGCGCTCGTCTTCGGCCGCCGCGCCGCCGAATCTGCGTTTGAAGCGGACAAGTAACAGACTGTTACTTGTCCGCTTTCGAGTCATACGAGCCGGCTGGACCGTTCGAGGCCGGCAAGCGATCACGGCTCCATCCGACGCGCAAGCGAGAAAGTGACAGTCTGTTACTTGTCGACTTGCGCGCAGGATTCACGAACGCCGGGCGTCGGGGAGGGCCGCGGACCGGGCTCTCGCCCGGCGGGAGCCGCCGCTGGGCGGAGCCGGCGTCCTGGCGTGCTGCTGAGCGTCCCGGAGGGAGGGGGAACAGTGCCAGAGCACGGGCCCCCGACTGGAGGGCGCTCAGCAGCGCGAGGCGGGGCGAGCCGGGCTCTGCCCGGCGGGAGCCACCGCCGGCCAGGGCGTCGGCTAGCCCTGGAGGTAGGCGCAGGGGCGGTGGTCGCCGGGGAGCGGCGACGGCGCGATCTTCGAGACGCGCTCGGTGCGGCCGTCGACCTCGACCCGCGACCCGACCTCGGGCAGGTCGCCCTCCCACTCGCGGAGCTCGTAGCCGTTCGGCGTCCAGACGAAGACGAGGTACGTCGATCCGTTCATCGGCGCGATGCTAACCCGCCGCGTCAGCGTCCGGCCGCATAGGGCGGCAGCGTGACCCGTACGATCGTGCCGCCGCCGTTCTGCTGCTCCACGTCGAGGCGCCCGTTGAGCGTCCGCGCCCGCTCTTCGAGCGAGTCGAAGATCGAGCGGCGACGTTCCTCCCGGCCGTCGTCGGAGACGACGGTCTCGAGCCCGCCGTCCGGCGCCTCGCCGACGTGCAGCGCGATCCGCCGCGGCTCCCGCCGGATCGCTGCGTGCATCGACTCGCGGATGATCTGGTAGAGCGCGGCCTGGACCTTCTCGGGGATCGTGTCGATCGCGTGCAGGTCGACCTCGACCTGGACGCGCCGGTCGAGCCCCAGCTGCTCCGCGAGCGCGCGCACGGCCGGCTCGAGCCCCTGGTCGCGGAGCACGACCGGCTCGAGGTTGAACGAGAGGTCCCGGAGCGCGCCGATCGTCGCCCGGTGCCGCTCGAGCGCCGACCCGATCACCGACCGTGCCTGCTCGAGGTCGCCGGCCTCGATCGAGTGCAGGCTCGCGTCGAGCATGAGGCCGATCCCGGCGAGCGACTGCACCGAGGTGTCGTGGAGGAAGAGCGCGAGCCGGCGCCGCTCCTCCTGCTCCGCCGTGAGCAGCTGGTCCGAGAGCCGCGAGCGCTCGCCCTCGCGCACCTGGGCCTCCGCGCGCAGCCGCGCGTTCTCGTAGACGCGCGCCGCCAGGTCGGCGAGCAGTGCCGCCCGTGCCACGTCCACGCGCCCGAGCTCGACGCCGCGCGCGAGCCTGAGCGCCGCGATCTCGTCGCCGCGGACGCGGACCGGCACGACCACCGCGCGCTCGGCCGGCGCGGACGCGGCCGGGGCGCCGGCGGGCAGCAGCTCCGCCCGCGCCGAGAACAGGTGCTCCGCCTCGCGGCGGAGGTGCCCGAGGATCGCCTCCGGCTCCGTCTCCGCGGCGATCTCGCGCACCGACGCGAGCAGCGACTCGAGGAAGTGCGCCTGCTCGACGAGCTCCTCTTCCGCCAGCTCGTGCCGGCGCCGCTCGCTCTGGAGCAGGTGGAAGACGATCAGCACGCCGGCGAGACCCGCGAAGCCGACGCCCACGAGCGCCGCCGCGGGGCTCCCGACGAGCAGCGCGACGAGCGAGCCGGCGACCGCGAGGGCGAACCCCGCGACGAAGGCCGTCGACCGCGTCGGCCTAGTCGATGATCGATTCGCGGAGAGCAATCGCCACCGCGTGCGTCCGGGTGTCCGCCTCGAGCTTCGCGAGGATGTGCCGGACGTGGCTCTTCACCGTCTCCTGCGAGATGAAGAGCTTCTTCGCGACGTCCGCGTTCGACATCCCGTCCGCGAGCAGCTGGAGGATCTCGCGCTCGCGGCCGGTGAGCATCTCGTCGCGGTCCTTGCCGGTGAGGAACGCGGGCATCAGCGCCGGGTCGACGTAGCCGTCCCCGTTGGCCACCTTCTCGATCGCCCGGAGGAGCGTCTGGTGCGGCGCCTCCTTGAGGATGTAGCCCTTCGCGCCCGAGTCGAGGCCGCGGGAGAGGAGCGAGCGCTCCGAGTAGGCCGTGAAGATGAGGACGGCGGCCTCCGGCACCCGCTCGCTGATGATCTTCGTCGCCTCCAGCCCGTCCATGCCGGGCATCCGCACGTCCATGATCACCACGTCCGGCCGCCGCCGCTCCGTGAGCGCGACGGCCGACTCGCCGTCCGAGGCCTCGCCGATGACGCGGATGTACGGCGCCCTCGAGAGCGACAGGCGCAGGCCCTCGCGCACGACCTCGTGGTCGTCGACGATCAGGCAGGTGATCTCGCTGGGGGCTCCGTTGGCTTCCACGGCGGGTCGATTCTACGTCCGTCTTCGGCGGGCCCGGGCGAAATCCTTAGACGCCGAGCGCCAGCTGGGTCGGTTCCGGCGGCGGGCGGAGGCGGACGGCGCGGCGGTCGCGGACGTCGTGGGCGACGCGCAGCTCCGCCACCAGGCGCTTCGCGGCCGCCGCCTCCTCGCCCCGGAGGTAGGCCCGGCCGGCGTAGAGGCGCTCGTAGCGCGCCCGCTCCTCGGGCCAGTCGCGGTCGAGGCAGGCGAGGAAGTGCTCGCGCGTGCCGGGGCGCAGGTAGAGCACGTTCGCCCACAGCCCCACGGCGCCCGCCGCCCGCGCGGCGCGCACGACCTCCTCGAGCTGCTCGGGCCGGTCGGAGATGCCCGGCAGGATCGGCGCCATCCCCACGTTCGCCCGGACGCCCGCTTCGACGAGCTCCCGGAGCGCGCGCAGGCGCTGCCGCGGGTGAGCGGTGCCGGGCTCGGTCTTCCGCCACACCTCCTCGTCGAGCGTGGGGACCGAGAACGTCACGGAGACCTCGGCGCGCGCCGAAGCCGCGGCGAGCACGTCGACGTCGCGGACGATCATCGGGCCGCGCGTGATGAGCGAGAACGGGTTCGCCGCCTCGGCCAGCGCCTCGATGCACGCGCGCGTGAGCCGGTAACGGCCTTCGGCCGGCTGGTACGGATCCGTGGCGGCCCCGATCGCGACCGTCTCGCCCCGCCACGACGGCCGCGCCAGCTCGCGCCGCAGCACCTCGGCGACGTTCGTCTTCACGCGGATCGAGGTCCCGTAGCGATCGTCCCACGGGCGGTCGGCGCGTGCCTCGAAGGCCCGGACGTAGCAGAACGTGCAGCGGTGCACGCAGCCCGTGTACGGGTTGAGCGACCAGGCAAACGGCATCCCCTTGACCCGGTTGAGGGCGGAGCGGCAGGGCTCTTCGCGATACTCGACCCGCACCCGCTCCATGATAGAACACACGTTCGCGCTCGCGCCGGACGTCCGGCGCCTCACGTTCCCGCTCCCCACGCGGCCGGGGCACGTGCACGCCTACCTGCTCCGCGGCGACGACGGCTGGACGCTCGTGGACACGGGGCTCGCGCTGCCCGACACGCCCGAGCGGATCGCGGCCGCGGCGGCGGAGCTCGACGCGCCGATCGTCCGCGTGCTCGTCACGCACATGCACCCCGACCACCTCGGCGGGGCGGAGCCGGCGGCGGAGGCGACGGGCGCGCCGGTGTTCCAGGGGGAGCTCGACTACGCACAGACGGAGCACGTGTGGGGGAACCCGGAATGGCCGCATCGCATCTCCGAGTGGTTCCGCTCCCACGGCGTCCCACCGGAGGTCGCCGACGAGCTGATCCAGCAGGGCTCGCTCTACGCGCCGTTCATCCGCTTCCGGCGCGACCCCGAGCCGCTCCGCGTCGGCGACGAGGTCGCCGGCTGGCGCGTCGTCGCGATGCCGGGCCACGCCGACGGGCACCTCTGTCTGATTCGGGACGGCGCCTTCGTGGCTGGCGACCACCTGCTCGACCGGATCACGCCGACGGTGGGCCTGTGGCCGGACTCGAGGCCGGACCCGCTCGGCGACTACCTCGAGTCGCTGCGACGGACGGTCGACCTCGGCCCGCGCATCGTCTACCCCGGGCACGGCGAGCCGATCCGCGACGCGGCCGTGCGCGCGCAGGAGCTCGTCGACCACCACGCCGAGCGTCTCGACGCGGCGGAGGCGGCGCTCGGAGCGGCGCCGCGGAGCGGCTACGAGGTCTCGTTCGACCTCTTCGGCGACCGCCTCTCGTCCGGCGCGCGGCGCTTCGCCGTGGCCGAGACGCTCTCCCACCTCGAGCGGCTCCGCTGCGAGGGCCGTTCCGAGCGGGTCGAGGACGGCGGCGCCGTCCGCTGGCGCCGGTAAGGATTCCGCGACTTGCGCGCTACACTGCGACGAGTCTTGGACGACGACCTACCGCCCAGTACCTCGGCCCCGCGAGGGGCATGAGCGACTTCCTCCGCATCCTCGTCGTGTTCGCCCTCGTCATGGGCAACGCGCTCTTCGTCGCGGCCGAGTACGCGCTCGTCACCGCGCGGCGGACGCGGCTCGAGGAGCGGGCCGTCCGCGGGAGCCGCGCCGCGCGGGTCGCGCTCGAGCTCATGGACGAGCCGGTGCGCTTCATCAGCACCGTGCAGGTGGGGATCACGGTGTTCGGGATCCTCCTCGGTGCGGTCGGCGAGCCGCTCGTGTCCGACCTCCTCGGCGACTCCGTCCCCCGGACGGTGGCGTTCGTGATCTCGTTCCTCGTCTTGACCTACCTCAGCGTCGTCCTCGGCGAGCTCGTGCCGAAGGCGGTCTCGCTCGCCAAGTCCGAGGCGATCGCCGTCGCTCTCGCTCAGCCGACGGACGTGCTCTCGCGGGCCACGAAGCCGCTCGTGTGGCTGCTCGACAACTCCGCGCGCGCCGTGACGCGCCTGCTCCGCGTGGAGCCGGCTCCCGCCGGCATGCACATGCTCACGCGCGAGGACATCCGCCAGAGCGTGGCCGCCGCCGAGGACGTGGGCGAGTTCCAGCAGGCGGAGGAGGAGATGCTCTACAAGGTCTTCGACTTCGCGGGCAAGGAGGCCCACGAGGTGATGGTGCCGCGGCCCGACGTGACGGCGATCTCCGTCGACCTGCCCGCCGAGGAGGCGCTCGCGGCGCTCGTCGACTCGCCGTTCACGCGCTACCCCGCCTACCGCGGCTCGCTCGACGAGATCGTCGGGATCCTCCACGTGCGCGACCTCTTCTCCGCGCTCAACGACCGCGGCATCGCGCAGGTGCAGCTCGAGGAGCTGCTGCGGCCGCCGTACTTCATCCCCGAGACGAAGGACCTCGCGTCGCTGCTCGCCGACTTCCGCCGGGAGAAGCAGCACATGGCGATCGTCGTCGACGAGTACGGGGCGATGGAGGGGATCGTCACGCTCGAGGACCTGCTCGAAGAGATCGTGGGCGAGATCGAGGACGAGTTCGACCTGCCGGACGAGTCGGTGGAGCGGCTCGACGACCAGACGATCAGAGTCGGCGGCACGTTCCCGATCGACGACTTCAACGAGCAGTTCGGCACCGACTTGCCGGCCGAGGACTACCACACGGTCGCGGGGTTCGTCTTCGGGCAGCTCGGCCGCGCGCCGGAGCGCGGGGACGAGGTCGACTACGACGGCATCCGCTTCCACGTGCTCGAGGTCGAGGGGACGCGGATCGAGCGGCTCCAGGCCGAATTCCAGACGCTGCTGGCTCCGCCGGAGGGCGAGGAGGAGTGAGGCGCCCGCTCGTGCGCGCGCTCGCAGGCGCGTGCGGGGCGCTCGACGCGGTCACGCACCGGCCGCTGGCGCTGCGGCTCGTGCCCGGGGTCCGGCGCTGCCGTCTCGCCTCGCTCTCCCGCCGGCTCGATGAGCGCTGGGGAACGGGCGTCTGGCCGGACGGCGTCGCTCATCCGGTGCCCCTGCTCCCCTGCGCCGCCTGCTACAGGCGGCCCGCGGTGCGCTCGGTCACGGACGAGGAGGGCTGGCTCCGGCGCCACCCGGTCGAGCTCTGCGAGTGGTGCGAGCTCGAGACGACCCGGTTCGAGAGCGCCGAGGAGTTCGTCCGTCAGCTGGCGCTCGCTCG
>DATHTC010000574.1:0-13154 GCA_035463735.1 Gaiellaceae bacterium
GGCCGCGTCGCGCTCGACCTGCGCCCACCACCCCGCCTCCGCGCGCCACAGCTCGTCCGGGTCGGCGGCCGCGTCGAACACCCACGCCGCCTGGTGCGGGAGCGTCTCGACGAACCGCTCGAAGGTGCCCGCCCCCGGCCAGGCACCGCCGAGCATCGTCGGCCGCGGGACGGGCAGGAGGTCGACTGGAATGCCGGTGACGAACAGCTCGCGCGCGAGCAGGAGCGCGGCGGCGCCGGCCGCCCAGTGCCGGGCCTCCGGCGCCTCGGCGTCGACGCGCCGCGCCCACGCGAGCCGCAGACCGATCCCGAGCTCGCCCGCGGTCGCGCCGTCGGGATCGCCCCAGCTCGTCCTCGCGAGGATGCGGCGGAGCTCGTCGAGGCTCTGCGCATCCACCGGCCGCGGCCACGCCGTCGCGAGTGCGCCCAGCTCGAACGGATGGCGGAGCCGGCCGCCGCCGAGGTAGGCGACGCGGTCCTCGATGTTGGCGAGCTCGAACCACGCGCAGAGGGCGCGGAGCATCCCCAGCGCTCCGCCCGGCAGCCAGCCCGCCAGCAGGCGCAGGTTCATCAGCGCGGTCCCGGCGACGGCGCGCTGCGCGTCGGCGAGTCCGAGCTCGAGTCGGACCTCGCGGTGGTACGGCGTGCGCGCGAGCAGCAGCAGCGCCTCCTGCAGGTTCGGCGCCGCTGCGAGCGTGCGGGCGCCGTCGGCGCCGATCGTCCGCTCCGCCGCGAGCAGGCGCGCGCGGACGCTCCCGGCGATCCACGCGCCGGTCACGGCGTCCCCTCCACGAGCGAGCGCACGACCTCGTCGACGAGCGCCGGGATCCGCTCGCGGCCGCGCGCGCGGATGCGGGCCGCCTGCTCGCGTGCCGCGGCCTCGACGGCGCGCGCCTGTGTCTCCGCCGCTGCACGCTGCTCGGCCTCGGCCCGTGCGCGTTCCGCCTCGGCACGTCTCCGTGCCGCCTCGAGCGTGCGCTCGGACTGCGCCGCCGCGGCCTCGCGCCGGTCCTCCGCCTCGCGCCGCGCCTCGTCGCGGATCTGCGCCGCCTCGGCCTCGATCGCCGCGAGCGCCGCGAACACCGGCAGCAACTCCGCCTCGAGGTCGTCGGCGACCGCCGCGGGCACGCCGGCGGCACGCCGGAAGCGTTCGAGGAAGCTGCCGACGGGGCCGACGCCCGCCGGGCCGGGAGAGCGAGCTGCGACGTGCGCCACCGCGACACCCTTTCCGCGTGTTCCCGGAAAGCGTCGCCCCCGGCGCCGACGCGGTCATCGGTGCGGGCGCGGATCGACGGCGGGCGTTTGCCGCAGTGCGCGGCGGCCCTGCACGGCCCTGCTGCGGCCGTCAGATCAGGCCGAGCCGCGTGGCGTTCGCCGCCGCCGCGGCGCGCGACGACTGCGCGAGCTTGCGGAGGATGTTGGCCACGTGCCGGTGGACCGTGTGCTCGCTGAGCACGAGCGAGGCCGCGATCTCGCGGTTCGAGAGGCCGGACGCGACGAGCCGCAGCACCTCGGTCTCGCGGCTCGTGAGCGGCGAGTCGCCGTTCGCGGGCGGCGCGACGGCGTCGTCGAGGAACCCGGCGAGCGCCCTCCGGAGGTCGCGCTGCTCGTCCATCCACGGGAGGTGCGAGTCGCCGCCGAGCGGGACGAAGCGGGCGTTCGGCAGCAGCGAGGCGAGCTCGCGGCCGTGCCGGATCGGGACCGTTCGGTCGCCGCGCCGGTGGAGGACGAGCGCGGGCGTCGCGACCTGCGGGAGCAGCGCCCGCTGATCCGCGGTGAGGTCGAGCTCGAGAAACGCCGCCGCGACCTCGGCGTCCGCCGCGCGGCGCTTGTGGCGGCTGAGCCAGTCGATCTCGTCGCCGTCTCCGTGCGGGAGGAACAGGCCGGCGAGCAGCTGCGACGCGAGCGTCCAGTTCGCGCGGACGAAGTCGACGAGGGACCGGCGCGTCGCCTCGGGGATGTCGTCGCGGGAGGCGTAGCCGCCGAAGAACACGAGCTTGCGCACGCGCTCCGGCGCCTGCACCGCGTAGAGGGCGGACGCGAGTCCCGCGCACGAGCACGCGAAGAGCACCGCCGGCCCGCCGCCGCACGCCCTCAGCACGGCGTCGAGCGCCCGCGCCTCCGACTCGACCGAGGGGGGCTGCGTGAGCCCGCGGTCCGAGAGGCCGACGCCGAGCCGGTCGTAGCGCACGACGCGGTAGGTCCGGGCGAGCTCCTCGTGGAAGCTCCGGACGCGGGCGTCCTCCCACTCGTCCTCGAGGTGCGAGATCCAGCGTCCGGCGAAGAGGAGGAGCGGCCCCTCGCCGACGGTCGCGTAGGCGAGGCGGCGGCCGTCGAGCGCGCAGAAGCGGATCTCCTGCTCCATGTGACCCGTGAGTCTGCTGGCCCGTTCGGGCCATGTCAACAAGATGGCCCGTGGCGGCGAGGCGTCGGAGCGCGTCGGGGCGGCACCCTGAGGCGATGCAGACCCGCTACGTCGACGGCATCACCATCCGCCCGCTGCGGGACGGCGAGACCGCGCCCGTCGAGGCCCTGTTCGCGCGCCTTGGCCCCGACTCGCGCGCGCGCCGGTTCGGCGGCCCGAAGCCGCGTCTGTCTGCGGGCGACCTGGAGCTGCTCGCCCGCGTGGACGGCGACCACCACGTGCTCGTCGCGTACGTCGCCGGCGACCCGCAGCCGGCCGGGATCGCACGGCTCGCGCGCGAGGGCGCGTCGGCCGAGGTGGCTGTCGCCGTCGCCGACGTCCACCAGGGGCGCGGGATCGGCTCGGCCCTCGCCCGCGAGCTCGGCGGCGACGCGCGTGCGGCGGGCGTCACCGAGTTGCGGGCGACGGTCTCCGGCGACAACCCTGCGGCCGTGTCGCTCCTTCGGCGCCTGGCCCGCGCCCTCCGCGTCAGCCGTGAGGGGCCCCAGCGCGAGCTCGTCGCCCGTCTCGAGCCCAGAGGCTAGACCGGCGCCCGGTCCGCGCCGAAGACGGCCTCCACGGCGGCGGCCGCGGCGTCCGTGAACGGCGCGAGGATCTCGTCCGCGCCAGCTTCGGAGAGCAGCGCGATGTCCGTGCGGTGATGGGCGGCGACCGCGATGCGGCCCTCGTAGCCGTGCTGGCGGAGGGCGCGTACGAGCGCCAGGTCGGCCTGCGGCCGCCGGAGGGTCGAGATCACCCACTCCGCGCTTCCGAGCGGCAGCCGGTCGGGGAGATCCGGGTCCTCGGCGTCGCCGTAGACGACGTGGATTCCCTCCTCCCGCAGCTCCGCAAGGCGCTGGGGGTCGAGGTCGACGCCGAGCACGCGGTGCCCGGCCTCTTGCGCGCCCTCGACGATCCCGCTCCCGTACCGGCCGAGACCGACGACGATCACCTCCGGATCGGCCTCCGGCGCCGCGTCGTCGGCGCCGTGCGCAGACGCCCGCTCGAGGCCCGATACGACCGGCGAGAGCCGGTCGACGAGCCGGCGGGAGGAGCCGATCACGTACGTGGACGCGGTGATCGTCACGATCGCGACGACCGAGAGGAGCGTCGCCACGTTGCGGTCGACGTGGTCGAGCGAGAGGCCGAGCGCGGCCAGGATCAGCGAGAACTCGCTCACCTGCGCGAGTGCCAGCCCCGACCTCAGTGCGGGCCGCGTCCGGTAGCCGAGGAGGACGAGCGGCACGGCGGTCACCGCGGGCTTGAGCAGCAGCACGGCGGCCGAGCACAGCACCGCGAGGCCGACCAGGCGCGCGTCGAGCAGGCCGATGTCGAGCGAGGTGCCGAGGTTGACGAAGAAGAAGAGCAGGAGGAAGTCGCGGACGCTCACGAGCCGGCCGCCGATCGCCTCGCGGTAGTGGCTCGACGCGAGCGAGACGCCTGCGAGGAACGCGCCGACCTCCTGCGAGAGCCCGAGCAGGTCGGCCGTCGCCGCGAGCGTCAGCGCCCACGCGATCGCGAACAGGACGAGGAGCTCCTGCGCGTGGGCGACACGGTGGAGGAGCGGCGTCAGGAGCCAGCGCGCCGCGACGGCGACCATCACGAGGAACGCGGCCGCCTTGAGCAGCACCTCGAGGATCGTGCGGTCGAGACTGTCGCCCTCGCCCGCGGCGGTGAAGGCGATCATCGCGACGATCACGACGAGGTCCTGGACGATCAGGATCCCGACGGCGATCCGGCCGTGGAGCTGGTCGATCTCGTCCGCGTCGGACAGCAGCTTCACCACGACCACCGTGCTCGAGAGGGCGAGGCCGACCGCCAGGTACGTCGACTCGAGCGTCCCGAGGCCGAAGGCGGCGCCGAGGGCGAAGCCGGCCGCTCCCGTGAGCGCCATCTGGATCGCGGCCGCGCCCAGGACGCCGGTGCCGATCGTTCGCACGAGTCGGACGTCGAGCTTCAGCCCGACCACGAACAGCAGCAGGGAGATCCCGATCGTCGCGAGGAGCTCGAGCTCCTCGGAGCTCTCGATCAGGCCGAAGCCGCTCGGGCCCGCGAGGATCCCGACCGCGATGAAGGTGGTGACGAGCGGCTGCCGCAGCCGCAGCGCCGCGAGCCCGGCCAGCGCCGCCGCGAGGAGCAGGAACGCGATCTGGTGGAAGAGGCCGACGTCGTCGAGCACCGGCGCCTAGGCTATGCGCGCGACGCGGCGTACTCCTCCGCCACGCGCTTCGGCACGCAGAACGCCCAGGCGTCCTCGACGAGCTCGCGCATCTCCTCGGGGCCGATCGCGGCGAGGCGGACGTGCACCCAGTGGTACCGCAGGTCCGACTGACCCGGGAGCGAGAACTTCTCGGGCTCCGCCTCGACGAGCGCGTCGCGCCACTCCTTCGGGAACGCGAACCCCATCGTCGAGCCGTCGCGGGAGAACGCGAGCCAGACGATCCGGCCGACGCGGAACTTGACCCGCCCGCGGACGAGGGCCTCGCTGCTCCGTGGGAGCGTGCGCGCGAACGCGCGGACCTCGTCCATCGTCACCATCGGCCCGACTCAGGGTAGAGGGCCGGCGGCCCGGGTTCCGTAGATTGCCGGGGATGAGCGAGCACCTCTTCGGCGCCGAGCACGTGCGCCGCTATCTCGAGACCGACGGCGAGGTCGGATTCCGGTGGCGGCGCGGCGCCCCGATCCTGATCCTCACCACGACCGGCCGCAGGACCGGCCAGGAGCGGCTCCGGCCGCTGATCTTCGGCGAGGAGGACGGCCGCTACGTCGTCGTCGCGTCGCAGGGCGGCGCGCCGCGGCACCCGCACTGGTACCTCAACCTCAGCGCCGACCCGAACGTCCGCGTGCAGATCAAGGGCGACCGCTTCCCGGCGCGGGCGCGGACGGCCGTGGGCGAGGAGCGCGACCGGCTCTGGCGGCGGATGGCGAAGATCTGGCCGCCGTACGACGACTACCAGCGCCGCACCGACCGCACGATCCCCGTGGTCGTGCTCGAGCGCGCGTGAGCGCGGACGCTCACGTGCGGCTGGCGGACGGCCGCTCGATCCCGCAGCTCGGCTTCGGGGTCTACCAGCTGGCGCCGGGACGCGAGACGCGGGCCGCGGTCGAGGCGGCGCTCGCCGCCGGCTACCGCCACGTCGACACGGCGGCCGCGTACCGCAACGAGCGCGACGTCGCGGCCGCGCTGCGCGCGAGCGGGATCGCGCGCGAGGAGGTCTGGGTCACGACGAAGCTCGCGAACGAGGAGCAGGGGGCGGCGACCGCGCGGCGCGCGTTCGAGGCGTCGCTCGCGCGCCTCGGCCTCGACCACGTCGACCTGTACCTGCTCCACTGGCCGCATCCGCTGCGTCTCGAGAGCTGGCGCGCGCTCGAGGAGCTCCACGAGGAGGGGCTCGCCCGCTCGATCGGCGTCTCGAACTTCCTCGTCCCGCAGCTCGACGAGCTGCTCGCGGTCGCGGACGTGCGGCCCGCGGCGAACCAGATCGAGCTCAGCCCGTTCCTCCTCGGCACGCGGCGCGAGACCGTCGAGCGCTGCCGCGCCGAGGAGATCGCGATCGAGGCCTACAGCCCGCTGACGAAAGGCCGTCGCCTCCGCGACCCGACGCTGCGCCGGGTCGCCGACGAGGTCGGCCGCACGCCGGCGCAGGTGCTGCTCCGGTGGGCGATCGAGCACGGGTTCGTCGTGCTGCCGCGCTCGTCGAACGCGGGCCGCATCGCCGAGAACGCGCAGGTGTTCGACTTCGAGCTCGGCCCGGAGCGCCTCGCCGTCCTCGACGCGCTCGACGAGGGGCTCACGACCGGGTGGGACCCGGCGCGCCTGTAGCCGGCGTGGGATCGGGAACCGCGGCCCTCCGGCTTTGTGCGAGGATCGTTCGGCGTGACCGACGCCATCGACAGCCCCGGTGCCGCTCTCGCAGGGGTGGTCGAGCCGCGCATCAGCTACGTGATCGCGCGTCTCGAGCGGGCAGTTCGCGCCGCCATCAATCAGCGGCTGCGCCCCTTCGGTCTGACGACGCTGCAGTACACGACGTTGAGCGTGCTCGGTGCGCGAGGGCAGCCGCTGTCCAACGCGCAGCTCGCACGTCGTGCCTACATGACTCCTCAGTCGATGATCGAGGTGATCGACGCGCTCGAGCGCAAGGGGTTGATCCGGCGAGGCCCGCACCCGAACCATCGCCGCGTGTACCCGGCGACGTTGACCGCGAAAGGGCGCCGGGTGCTCGCCGCGTGCGACGTCGCCGTCGAGGAGATGGAAGAGGAGATGCTGGGCGAGCTCGGCACGGGGGAGCGCGAGACGCTCCTCGCCTCGCTGAAGACCTGCGTGCGGTCGCTGCACGCGGGCTTCCCCCAGTAGCTCGCCGCCTCACCAGGTTCAAGCAGGTCGTGTGCGCCCGGCCGACTCCGTTGGGTCCCGTCCGACGCTTCCCGAGCGCGAAGCGGCTCCGCTTGACAGTATCAGGGAGGCTGATAAAGAATCGTCCCGCTGATCACACCGCCCTAGGGGCCGATGGAAAGCGCCTGAGGCGTTATCCGAAGGGAGGGAGGCATGGTGTCGATTCCGCGCCCGCAAGCCCGTTGGCTCGCGGTCGGCCTCGGCGCGTGTGCACTGGCCGCGACCACGCTGAGCGGGAGTGCTGTCGCGTCCACCAGCGAGGCCGGCGGCGTCGGCGAGATCACCGTGCTGTCGAATCGCGCGGACCTGATCTCGGGAGGCGATGCTCTCGTGTCGGTCGACCTCCTCGCGAACCCGCGAGCCGTGAGGGTCGAGCTCAACGGCAACGACATCACGGACGCGTTCGCAATTCGTCCGAACGGCCGCTTCGAGGGCCTCGTGACGGGCCTCGTCGAGGGCAAGAACGTCCTCCGCGTGAGGCCGGCCAACGGAGTCGGGCGCTGGATCGAGATCTCGAACCACCCGATCGGCGGCCCTGTCTTCTCCGGACCGCAGATCCAGCCGTGGCTCTGCCGGACGCAGTTCCAGACGAATCCTTCGCTCGGCCCTTCGATCGACGACCAGTGCAACGCGCCGACGGTGATCGAGCGCTTCTACCGCAACCTCAGCAACCAGTTCGTCCCGTACGACCCGGCGAGCCCGCCGGCGCCGGAGAGCATCCAGCAGACGACGACCGACGAGGGTAAGACGGTGCCGTTCGTCGTCGAGCGCGTGACGGGGACCGCCGACCGCGGGATCTACCAGTACGCCCTCCTGGTCGATCCGACGAAGCCCGTCTCGCCGTGGTCGACGGAGCAGCCGTGGAACCACAAGTACGTCAACTCGTTCGGCGGCGCGTGCGGCGTCAACTACCAGCAGCCGACCGTCGGGAACCAGCTCACGGGCCAGAACGTGGCGCTGCTCGCGCGCGGCGTCGCCGTCGGCACGTCCAGCCTCAACACGTACGCCAACCAGTGCAACGACATCGTCTCCGCCGAGGCGCTGATGATGACCAAGGAGCTCCTGATCGAGCGCCACGGCCCCATCCGATACACGATCGGAACAGGCGGCTCGGCGGGCACCATGCAGCAGCACCTGATCGCCGAGGCGTACCCGGGACTCCTCGACGGCCTCACGACCAGCCTGCTGTACGAGGACCACTGGTACCAGGTCGTCAGCTCGTTCGACTGCATCCTCCTCTGGCGCTACTTCGGCCTGGGGAACCCGTTCCTCGGGTTCCCCGCGACCGGCAACGCGCTGTTCGCGACGCCACAGGAGCGTCAGAAGGTGTGGGGCTCGAACCCGGCGAACCCCGACAACCTGTGCGGATCGAAGATCGTGTTCACCCTCGTCGAGCTCGTCGCGAGCTCGACCTTCGGGTGCTCCGGGCCGCCGAACACGCCGCCGTGGCGGTGGGATCCGGTGACGAACCCCACGGGCGCCCGGTGCACGATCCAGGACTACCAGAAGGCGATGTTCGGGGTGGGCCAGGACGGGAAGGCGCCGCGGCCGCTCGACAACGTGGGCGTGCAGTACGGCCTGCAGGCGCTCGAGCAGGGGACGCTCACGCCGGAGCAGTTCGTCGACGTCAACGAGCGCATCGGAGGGCTCGACATCGACGGCGTCTGGCAGCCGGAGAGGACGGAGGCGGACGTCGGTGCGCTGGAGACGCTCTACCGCACCGGCCGGATCGTCAGCGGGCGCGGCGCGGCGAGCGCCGCGGAGATCGAGGTGCGGAGCAACATCACCGACACCGGGTTCCATCCGCCGTTCCACTCGTTCACGTACCGCGCGCGACTGGACCGCACGAACGGCAACCACTCGAGCCACGTGATCTGGGTCCCGAACGGCGGGCAGACGCCCGATCAGATCCTCACCGTCGACGCCTGGCTGGCCGCCGTGGAAGCCGACACGAGCGACGATCCGCTCCCGGACAAGATCGCGCGCAACAAGCCGGCGGCGGCCGTCGATGCGTGCTTCCGCGCCGGCGGCGTCATCCAGGACGTGATGTGCAACGGCGACTGGCAGTTCTACTCCAACCCGCGGCTCGTCGCCGGCTGGCCGTTCACGCTCGACCACTTCAAGTGCCGGCTGAAGCCGCTGAACCGGGCCGACTACCCGGTCTCGTTCACCGAGGACCAGTGGCAGCGGCTCCAGCAGGCGTTCCCGACCGGCGTCTGCGACTACGCGAAGCCGCCGGTCGGCCAGCAGCCGTCGATCCCGTGGATCACGTTCGCCGATGGCCCGGGAGGACGTCCGCTGGGCGACCCGCCGACCTCGCAGGGGCCGCCCGAGACGGCTCCCGGGAACGGGCCGTAGCCACGTGAGCAACGCAGTGCCGGATGTGAGGGGGCGCTCTGCCCCCTCGCATCCGAGCCCGGCGGGAGGGAGCGAGTGAGCGTTCTGGCAGGGAAGGTCGCGATCGTCACGGGCTCTGCGCGCGGGATCGGCCGCGCGGCGGCCGAGCTGCTCGCCGAGCACGGTGCGCGGATCGTCGTGAGCGACCTCGACACGGAGCTGGCCGAGGAGACGGCCGCGCGGATCGACGACGCCGTGTCCTTCGGCGGCGACCTGACCGAGGACGGCGTCCCGGAAGCCCTCGTGGGGAACGCCGTCGACACCTTCGGCCGGCTCGACATCGTCGTCAACAACGCCGGCTACACCTGGGACGGCATGGCGCACAAGATGAGCGACGATCAGTTCCGCGCGATGCTCGAGATCCACACGGTCGTCCCGTTCAGGCTGCTGCGCGCCGCCGCGCCGTACCTCCGCGACGCCGGCAAGGCCGACAGGGAAGCCGGGCGCGAGGTGTTCCGCAAGGTCGTCAACGTGACCTCCGTCTCCGGAACGCAGGGCAACGTGGGCCAGGCGAACTACTCGGCGGCCAAGGCGGGCCTCGTCGGGTTGACGAAGACGCTCGCCCGCGAGTGGGGGCCGTTCAGGGTCAACGTCAACGCCGTCGCGTTCGGGTTCGTCGAGACGCGGCTGACGGCTGCGTCGGACGACGGCGCTGAGACGATCAGGCGGGGCGACGCCGAGATCCGGCTCGGCATCCCGGCGAAGATGCGGGAGCTCGCGCCGACGATCATCCCGCTGGGCCGGCCGGCGACCCCGCAGGAGGCGGCCGGGCCGATCTTCTTCCTCTGCTCGCCGTGGTCGGACTTCGTCCACGGGCAGGTGCTCACCGCGAGCGGCGGTCAGATGACGGGGATGACGGAGTGAGCGCGCTCGCCGACTTCCGGATCGACGTCCTTCAGACGCGAGGCCCCGAGCACCGCTACGTCGTCACCGCGGAAGCGATCCGAGCGTACGCCGACGCCACGGACGACCCCGCGCCGGCAGCCGGGGAGGGCCGCGTCGCCCCGCCTGTCTTCGCGATCCTTCCGGTGTGGGAGGCGATCGCACCTGCCTCGCGTGCGGTCGTCTCCGAGGAGGCGCGCCGGCGCGTCGTCCACTACGCTCAGGACCTGATCGTCCACCGGCCGCTCGAAGCCGGGATGCGCGTCGTCTCGTTCGCGACCCCGATCGCCCTCGTCGAACATCCGAAGGGCACCCAGCTCGTGATCAGGACCGAGACGCGGCTCGAGGACGGCGACCTCGTCAACGAGCAGTACGTGACCGAGTTCTTCCGCGGGGTCTTCGCCGGGGCGAGCAGCGGCGAGCGGCCGCCGGAGCACCGACTTGCGGACGAGGCGAGAGACGGTGATCCGGTGGCCGAGATCTCGTATCCGGTCGCCGAGGATCAGCCCGAGCGCTATGCGGCGGCGTCGGGAGACCGCTTCGAGATCCACCTCGACGATGCGGCGGCACGCGCCGTCGGCCTCCCGGGTCGCATCGTGCACGGCCTCTGCACGATGGCGTTCACCGGCCGCGCCGTCCTCGAAGCCGCCGGAGTCGAGGACCCCGCGTCCGTCCGGCGCCTCGCCGTCCGCTTCTCGGCTCCCCTGCTGCCCGGCGGGTCGCTGACGACGCGGATCTGGCGTCTCGACGGCGGGACGACGCTCGGCTTCGAGGCAGTCGACGCGAACGGCACCCCGGTGATTCGCGACGGACGAGCCGAGCTGCGGGCGTGACCGCGATCGATCTCGACGCGGTCGTCGCGATCGACGTCCACACCCACGCGGAGATCGGACGTGGCGGGGAGGACGGGCTCAAGCCCGAGTGGCGCGAGGCGGCCGCGCGCTACTTCGGGGAGCACCCGTTGCCGACCGCGGAGGATGTCGCCGAGTACTATCGCGCCCGCCGACTTGCAGCCGTGATCTTCACCGTGGACGCCGAGACCGCGACGGGGCGGCGGGCGGTCCCGAACGACGAGGTCGCCGAGGTCGCGGCCGCGCACCCGGACGTGCTCATCGCCTTCGCATCCGTCGATCCGAACAAGGGCGGCCGGGCGGTCGACGAGGCGAAGCGCCTCATCCGCGACCACGACGTCCGGGGGTTCAAGTTCCACCCGAACATCCAGGCGTTCTTTCCGAACGACCGGAGCGTCTACCCCCTGTACGAGGTGATCGCCGGGGCAGGGCTCCCTGCCGTGTTCCACACCGGCCATTCCGGGATCGGCTCCGGCCTCCCGGGGGGCGGTGGCGTCCGACTGAAGTACTCGAACCCGATGTACGTCGACGACGTCGCCGTCGACTTCCCGGAGCTGCCGATCGTCCTCGCCCACCCGTCCTTCCCGTGGCAGGACGAGGCGATCTCGGTCGCGCTGCACAAGGAGCAGGTGTACATCGATCTCTCGGGCTGGTCACCCAAGTACTTCCCACCGCAGCTCGTCCGCTACGCGAACACGCTGCTGCGCGACCGCGTCCTTTTCGGCTCCGACTACCCGATGCTGACACCGGATCGGTGGCTCGCCGACTTCGAGGAGCTCGACGTCAAGCCCGAGGTGCGCCCGCTGATTCTCAAGGAGAATGCCGCTCGACTGCTGAGGCTGACGCGTCCTTGAGCTCAATCAGGCTCCCTGATATAAACGCGCCCATCACGATGCGACGCCGCCTCGTGCCGGATGGAGGCCGATGCAGGGCCTGATGCAGGACGTTCCGCTGACGATCGACCTGATCCTGAGGCGGGCGGTCCAGCTGGGGCACGGGCTCCGCGTTGCGTCTGCGGGGGCAGACGGCATTCGGCGGCTGACGTGGGCGGAGATCGGCGAGCGAGCCCTGCGCCTCGCCGGCGCGCTCGACCGCCTGGGGCTCGCGCCGGACGCACGGGTCGGGACGTTCGCGTGGAACAGCCATCGCCACCTCGAGCTCTACTTCGGAGTGCCGTGGAGCGGGCGCGTGCTCCACAGCGCGAACGTCCGGCTCCACCCCGATCACGTCACCTACGCGATCGACCACGCCGGGGACGAGGTGCTCTTCGTCGACGCCTCCCTTACGGCGACGATCGCGCCGTTCCGTGATCGGCTCGCCGTCCGGCAGTACGTCGTGATGGAGGACGGCACTCCCGCCCACGACGCGTTCGCCGACTCCCCCCGCTACGAGGAGCTCCTTGCCGAGGCCGGTCCGGCCGAGGCGGTCCCGCCGCCGTCCGAGGAGCGTGCGGCCTCGATCTGCTTCACCAGCGGAACGACCGGCAGGCCGAAGGCCGTCGTCTACTCGCACCGATCGGTGGTGCTCCACGCGATGGGCGCCTTGATGGTCGATTCCCACGCGATCCGGCGCGGCGACGTCGTGCTTCCGCTGACGCCGATGTTCCACGTCAACTGCTGGGGGTTGCCGTACTCGTCGGCGCTCGCGCCGGCGAGCCTCGTGCTCGCCGGGTCGGACACCAGCCCCGCCTCCGTCGCCCGCCTCATCGAGTCGGAGCGGGCGACGGTCGTCGCCGGGATCCCCACCTTCTGGGTCCAGATGGACCCCGTCTTCGCGAGCGGCGACTCCGACCTCTCCTCCGTCCGGCGGATCCTGTGCGGCGGCGCCGAGGCGCCGCCGACGTTGATCCGTCGCTACTCGGAGCGCGGCATCGACTTCCTGCACGCGTGGGGCATGACGGAGATGTCGCCGAGCGGCACTGCGAACTGGCTGGCGGCCGACGGGAGCGGCGACGACGCGGGCCCCGGCTGGCCGGTTCCCGGTGTCGAGCTGCGGGTGGTGGGTGAGGACGGGAACCCGCTTCCCTGGGACGGCGCTGCCGTCGGCGAGCTCGAGGCGCGCGGGCCGTGGGTCGCTCGGGCGTACCTCGATCCGGACGACGACTCGAACGAGGCGCGCTTCCGGGACGGCTGGCTGCGAACGGGCGACGTGACGAGGGTCCGGCCCGACGGCAGCATCGAGCTCGTCGACCGGGAGAAGGACCTCGTGAAGTCCGGCGGCGAGTGGAT
>DATHTC010000575.1:0-5486 GCA_035463735.1 Gaiellaceae bacterium
CGAGGGCGAGCGCGCGGCCGCACGTCTCCGAGTGGACGCAGAGGCCGGGCGGCTCGCCGACCCAGTTGGCGAGCGCGACGTCGAACATCTGCACGTAGACCTCGCCGACGTCGCCGCGCACCCACTCCTCGAAGACGTCGATCAGGAAGCGCCCGTACTGGTCGGGGCTGACCGACCGCTCGGTGACGGCCTCGCCCTCCTGGACGTAGAGCGGACGGTCGCGCCACGACGACCAGGCGTCGAGCGCCGGATCCGCGACCCGCTCGATGATCGGGATGAACTGGACGAACCGCGCCTCCAGCTCGTCGCGGAGGAAGCAGTACACCTCGCGCCCGTGGTCGCCGTTCGCCGCGTGGACGGTCGTGAGCGCGTTCCACTCGACGCCGCCGCGACGGAGCGCGTCCAGTCCGCGCATCACCTGGTCGAAGGACCCCTTCCCGCCCTTGTTCACGCGGTAGGCGTCGTGCAGCCGGCGCGGGCCGTCGATCGAGATCCCGACGAGGAAGTCGCGCTCGAGGAAGAACGACGCCCAGTCGTCGTCCAGCAGCGTCCCGTTCGTCTGGATCGTGTAGAGGGCGCGCTGACCCGGCGCGAGGTACCGGTCGACGAGCTCGACCGAGCGGCGGAAGAAGTCGAGGCCCATCAGCGTCGGCTCGCCGCCCTGCCACGCGACCGTCACCTCCGGGAGCCCCGCGTGTGCCTCGACCAGCTGCCGGACGTAGGCCTCGAGCACCCCGTCGGCCATGCGGAAGCGGCTGCCCGGGTAGAGCAGCTCCTTCGAGAGGAAGAAGCAGTAGGCGCAGTCGAGGTTGCAGACGGCGCCCGTCGGCTTCGCGAGCAGGTGGAAAGGACGCGGGGCCGCGGCCTGGAGGGCCGTCGTCGCGCTCACGCCCGCGGCTGGTTCGTCTCCGGGAGGCCGAGAGGCGCCGGGCCGTGCGGCGACGGGCCCTGCGGCCGCGCAGGGCCGTGCCCGCCGCCCGGCCTGTCGGCGCGCATCCCGGCTCCCGTCCTCGCCGGCTCAGCCGGCGAGGATCTTCGCCTTCTGCGCCTCGAACTCCGCCTCCGTGAGGATCCCCTGCTCCTTCAGCTCGCCCAGCTGCTTCAGCTGCTCGAACTTGTCTGGCTGCGGCGCGGCCGCGACCGGTGCCGGCGGCGCCTCCTCGTACGCGGCGGCCTCCTGCTGGGCCCAGCGCTCGTGCTGCCGCCGGGAGACGCGGTTCGAGACACCGGTAGCCGTCCCCGCGATCACCGCCGTTCGGGCCACTCCGCGGATGAGTCCTGGCATCGTCCTTGCTCCTTTCGCTCGTGTCGGGGTCTAGACCTGCGCCGCTTCGATCTCGTCCAGCGCCTGGATGAACGCGTTCACGGGAATCCGTCCCGCGGCGACGAGCTGCGCGCCGGTCTTGCGGAGATTCGTGGCGAACGGCGCCGCCCACGTGTTCTCGTAGACGAGGATCGCGGCCGAGGCGCCCGGCTGGAGCGCCGTGCCCGCCTCGTCGTAGTCGTCCTGGCCGAGGATCCCCGACGACGCGCCCTCGAACAGCGCGAGGTCGAGCGTGCCGTCCGCGTCGAAGTCGGAGATCGCGCCGCCGGACACGGACCCGTCCTCGTGCTTGCGGACGAAGGCGAGGTCGAGGACGCGGACGATGCCGCGCTCCGTGAGGTCGACGAGCATGTCCAGCCCCTTGCCGTTCGGCTCCTTGCCCGGCGGCCACTCGACGATCAGGTAGTCGATGGGGCCGAGCTCGACGTCGCCGAGGTCGATCTCGTTCTCGCTCATTGCGTGCCTCCTCGCGCGCGTGGGCTTCGTGCGACTGCTGTCGGGGGCACGTTCGCGGAGCGCGAGGGCCGCGGCATCGTCCAGACCGGATGATCGACGACGACGCCGGCGCCGGCGGCCCCCGCCGGCCGGCGCCGTGTCGCTCCTCGGCTGCCGGCCGCTACGCAGCGGCCGTGGGGCTCGTCCCGAGCAGCCGGGCCTTCTCCGCCGCGAACTCGGCGTCGGTCAGCTTCCCGCGCTCGTGCAGGTCGGCGAGGGTCTTCAGCTCGGTCGTGGGGTCGGTGGGCGCGTACCGGGCGACGACCTCCTGGTTCTGCTGCTCGATCATCACGCGCTCGTCGTAGGTCGCTCCCGCCGGACGCACGATCAGGTACAGCAGGGTCCCGAGGAACGGCACGAGGATCACGGCGGCGACCCACAGCGCCTTCGACGCGCCGCCCATGTCGTCACGCCGGAAGATGTCCAGCAGCGCGAAGCCCCAGACCAGGACGAGCGGGAGGAAGATCAGGAGGAGGAAGAAGGTCTCCCAGAACGTCGTCGCAACCATGCGCGCTCCTTGGTCGGGGGAACGCACGCATCCTGGCGGCGGGCGCGCGCGACTACGTCATCCCGCCGGGATGACAGGCCGCGCACGACTCATGCCGTTCGGACGATGCGACCGCACCCGCGGCCGCCGACGATCGGGCGAGAGACCGATCGAGGGAGCAGCGTCCATGTGCAGATGGCTTGCCTACTACGGAGACCCGATCCCGCTCGAGGCGCTCGTCGTCCAGCGGAGGTACTCGCTGATCGACCAGAGCATGCACTCGCGGCTCGGGGCGACGACGACGAACGGCGACGGCTTCGGCGTCGGCTGGTACGACGGAGAGCACGAGGAGCCGGGCCTCTACCGAAGCGTCCACCCGGCCTGGAACGACCGCAACCTGCGGGAGCTCGCGAAGCACGTGTCCTCGCGGCTGTTCTTCGCCCACATCCGGGCGTCGACCGGGACCGCGGTGCAGGAGACGAACACGCACCCCTTCCGGTACGGACGCTGGCTGTTCATGCACAACGGCCTCGTCCGCGAGTTCCCGCGCGTGAAGCGCGACCTGCTGCTCGCGATCGAGCCCGAGCTGATCCCGGCGCTGGAGGGATCCGCCGACTCCGAGGTGCTCTTCTTCCTCGCGCTGACCTTCGGCCTCGAGGACGATCCGGTCGCCGCGCTCGAGCGCATGGCGGGGTTCGTCGAGGACGTCGGCGCCGCGCACGGCGTCGAGCACCCGCTCCAGATGTCGGTCGCCACGACGGACGGCAACCGGATCTGGGCGGCCCGCTACTCGAGCGAGGGGTCGTCGCGGTCGCTCTACTTCAGCACCCGCATCAGCGCGCTCCAGGAGCGGTACCCCGAGGAGGAGCTCATCCAGGGGCTCTCCGACGAGTGCCGCGCGATCGTCTCGGAGCCGCTCGGCGACGTCGAGGGCGCGTGGAACGAGGTGCCGGAGTCCTCCATCGGAGTCGTCCAGCCCGGCGAGGACGAGCTGCGGCCGTTCTCGCCCAGGCACGGAACCGTCACCGTCGGCGCCTGACGGACCGTCGACCGTCCCTGGCGCGCGCCGCTCGCCGAACGGAGACGTGCGCCGCCCGGGCTTGGTGAGCGCACGTCCCGCGGCGTCCCGGATCCGTGGCGTCCGGCAGTTCATCCGTTCGGGACGACGGGGCGAGGAGCTCGAGGCACGAGACTCGCGCTACCAGCAACCGGGAGGCGCTTCCGATGTCCGAGCCCCAGCGTGTCGTTCTGCCGATCCCCGACGTCACTCCGGTCGGATTGACGACCTACGACGCCAAGGACCCGGACACGGCGTTCGCGCCGATCGTGCCCGTCCGGCCTCCCGACGGTGCGCCCAACGTCCTGATCGTGCTGCTCGACGACGTCGGCTTCGGCGCCTCGAGCGCGTTCGGCGGCCCGATCCGCACTCCCGTCGCCGAGCGACTGGCGGGTAGCGGGCTCAAGTACAACCGCTTTCACACGACGGCGCTGTGCTCGCCGACGCGGGCTGCCCTCCTGACCGGGAGGAACCACCACACGGTCGGCATGGGGGGCATCACCGAGATCGCCACTGCGGCTCCCGGCTACAACTCGATCCGCCCCAACACCTGCGCGCCGCTCGCCGAGACGCTCAGGCTCAACGGCTACTCGACCGCGCAGTTCGGCAAGTGCCACGAGGTGCCGGTGTGGGAGACGAGCCCGATGGGGCCGTTCGACAACTGGCCCACCGGCAGCGGCTTCGAATACTTCTACGGCTTCATCGGCGGCGAGGCGCACCAGTACTACCCGGCGATCTACGAGGGCACGGTCCCCGTCGAGCCCGAGAAGACGCCCGAAGAGGGCTACCACTTCATGGAGGACATGACCGACAAGGCCATCGCGTGGATCCGGCAGCAGAAGGCCTTGCTGCCGGACAAGCCGTTCTTCGCCTACTTCGCCCCCGGGGCCACGCATGCGCCGCACCACGTCGCGCCCGAGTGGTCGGACAAGTACGCGGGCGAGTTCGACGACGGCTGGGACGCGCTTCGTGAACGCACGTTCGCCCGGCAGAAGGAGCTGGGCGTGATCCCCGCGGACGCCGAGCTGACGGCGCGGCACGACGAGATCCCTGCGTGGGACGAGATGCCCGAGGAGCTGAAGCCGGTGCTGCGCCGACAGATGGAGATCTACGCGGGCTTCCTCGAGTACACGGACCACCACGTCGGGAGGCTGATCGACGCGATCGATGAGCTAGGCGTGCTCGAGAACACGCTCGTCTACTACATCATCGGCGACAACGGCGCCGCGGCCGAGGGACCGCTGAACGGCACCTTCAACGAGATGAGCAACTTCAACGGCGCGGCCGCGCTCGAGACGCCGGAGTTCATGCTCGAGCGGCTCGACCAGTTCGGCGGCCCGGACTCCTACAACCACTACGCGGTCGGCTGGGCGCACGCGATGTGCACGCCGTACCAGTGGACGAAGCAGGTGGCGTCGCACTGGGGCGGGACGCGCAACGGCACGATCGTCCACTGGCCACGTGGGATCCAGGCGCGCGGCGAGATTCGCTCGCAGTTCGCCCACGTGATCGACGTGGCGCCGACGGTGCTCGCGGCGGCCGGCCTGCCCGAGCCGACGATCGTCCACGGCGTCCTGCAGAAGCCGCTCGAGGGCGTGAGCATGGCGTACACCTTCGACGACGCCTCGGCCGGGGAGCGGCACACGACGCAGTACTTCGAGATGTTCTGCAACCGGGGCATGTACCACCGCGGCTGGACCGCGGTGACGAAGCACCTGACCCCGTGGCTGATGGTCGGGCAGGAGCGGATCCCGCTCGACGACGACGTCTGGGAGCTCTACGACACGAGCACCGACTGGACGCAGAGCCGGAATCTCGCGGACGAGCACCCGGAGAAGCTCCGCGAGCTCCAGCGCCTGTTCCTGATCGAGGCCACCAAGTACAACGTCCTCCCACTCGACGACCGCGGGATCGAGCGGGCGCTCCCGGAAGTCGCCGGCCGGCCCACCCTGATCCAGGGGGATCGCCAGCTTCTGTTCGCGGGCATGGGGCGCCTGTCCGAGAACTCGGTGGTCAACATCAAGAACAAGTCGCACGCGGTGACCGCGGAGATCTCGGTGCCGGACGGGGGCGCGGAGGGAGTGATCGTCGCCCAGGGGGGCAGCATCGGCGGCTGGAGCCTC
>DATHTC010000576.1:0-4335 GCA_035463735.1 Gaiellaceae bacterium
CGTCGTGGACGGTCACGGCGAACCCGCGTGCGGCCAGCTCGCCGGCGGTCGCGAGCCCGGCCGGCCCAGCGCCGACGACGGCGACCCGGCCGCCGCGAGCGTGGGCGCGGTGCGCGCGGAGGGGCCGCCGGTGCGCGAGCGCGAGGTCGGTCGCGTAGCGCTGGAGCGCGGCGATCTCGACCGGTGCGCGGCCCTCGTGCGCGAGCACGCACGCGCCCTGGCAGAGCACCTCGACGGGGCACACGCGTGCGCAGGTGGCGCCGAGCAGGTTCGACGCGAAGATGGTGTCGGCGGCGAGCATCGGGTCGCCGTCCGCGATCGCGCCGACGAAGCCGGGGACGTCGACGTCGGCGGGGCACGCGGCGACGCAGGGAGCCTCGGCGCGGCCTCCGCACTCGAGGCACCGCTCGGCCTCGACGAGGGCGCGCTCGGGCTCGAGCGCCGGGCGCAGCTCCGTGAGGAGCGCGGGAGGCGTGCTCGCGATCGCCGTCATCCCACGCAGCGTGGCGCGCCCGCGCGGGCCGGGGCATCGGTGTCCACCCCGACGCCGTTGCGGGAAACCGCGTCGCCGTCGGTCGCGGCGACGGGTTTTCCCCGATGCGCGGCCCGGGCGGCGTGGCCACGCTCCGGCTGGAGAGCTCAGGGAGGCAACCGATGTCGACGTACGTCCGCCTGCTCGACCTGCTCGCCGACGGCGAGTGGCACGACCGCGCCGAGATCGCGGCGATCACGCACTACCCGGACGAGTGGCTGCGGGAGCTCGCGCTCGAGGGCCACACCGTCGTGCACCGCGACGACGGCTCGGTCGCGGTCCGCGTGCGGCGTGAGGCCGGACGGGCGCTCGCGGCCGCCTCGTAGCCGCGCCGCCGCGGGCGCGGCGGCATACTCGACGTCGTGGCCGACGAGCGTGCACTCGCTCTCGCGCGCGACCTCGAGCGCGCCGACGAGCGGCTCGCCCGCTCGCTCGCCGAGCTCGCTTCGCTGGGGGAGGAGGTCGCGGCCGTCCGCGCGGCCGGCGCGGCCGTCGCGTCGGTGCTCGCGACGGCGCCGTCCGAGCTCGAGGGCGCCGCCGCCGTCCGTTCGGAGGCCGAGGCCGGCCTCGCGCGCCGGCGCGAGGATGCGCTCGAGGCGGAGCGAGCCCTCGCGGAGGCCGAGCGGACGCGGAACGAGGCGGCGGTGGCGGCCGCGCGCCGGGTGGTGGAACGGGCGCGCGACCGGGTCGCGGCCGGCGAGAAGCGCGTGCAGCGGGCCGCGGAGGCCCGGGCGGAGCTCGAGCGGTCGCTGCGGGAGGCCGAGGCGGAGGTGCCCGTGCTCGAGGCGCGGGCCGAGGCGGTCGCCGCACGCGTGGCCGCGGTGCCGAGGCTGTCGAGCGCTGGGGCGACCCCGCCTGCCGGCGGGCTCACGGGGGTGGACGAGTGGGCGTCCCGCGTCGCGGCGTCGCTGTTCGTCGTCCGCGGCGGGCTCGAGACCGAGCGCGAGCGGCTGATCCGCGAGGCGAACGAGCTCGGGGCGAGCGTCCTCGGCGAGCCGGTGGCGGCGACGAGCGTGACGCTCGTCCGCGAACGGATCGAGCGGCGCTAGCCGACGGCCACCAGGCGCGGCCCGCGGCCCGCGACGTTCGTCCCCAGCGCGCCCTCGAGGAGGTCGCAGGCCACGTCCGCGCCCGGTCGAGCGCGAAGGCGCCGACCCAGCTCCGCCGCGCGCGCGGCGGCGGCTCCCTCGAGCAGGAGCCGCGAGCGCCACGCGATCTCCTCGGGGAGCATCCGGTTCGGGTCGACGGCGTCGCCGAGGCCCGCCCGGCGGACGTCTTCGGCGCCCGCGAACTGGTCCGAGGCGAACGGAGCCGCGAGCACCGGGATGCCCGCCTCGAGCGCCTCCATGACAGTGTTGTTCCCGCCGTGGCAGAGGACGAGATCACAGCGGCGGAGGACGGCCGGCTGCGGCAGCGTCTCCTCGACCACCCAGTCCCGGGGGAGGGGGCCGAGGGCGTTTCGCGGCGCCGTGCCGTGGGCGACGACGGCCCGCGCGCCGAGCAGCCGGACCCCCGCGACGAGACGCGCGAGGACGTCCGCGCGCGCGGACAGGAAGCTCCCGAGCGCGACGTACACGCACGGTCGCCGCCCGCGCGCGAGCCGGCGCGCGAGCCGCGCGTCGAGCGGCTCGTCCCGGACGAGAGGCCCGACGTACTCGACCTGCGGGCCGCGCAGGTGCCGGCGCACCCGCAGCTCGTCCGGGTAGGCGACGAGGGTGAGCAGCGGCGAGCGTGCGGCGAAGGCGCTCGCCACCGCAGCCGCATCGGGGCGGAGTGCGAGCAGGGTCGCGTTCCAGCGTCGCGTGAAGGCGGCGTCGACGGCGGCGCTGAGGTCGCGGAGCGTCGCGAGCGCGAGCGCGTCGGCGCGCACGCGCGGCGGGTGCGTCGGCGGGTAGCCGAAGAGCCCGTCGCCCTCGGGGAGGGCGCTCGGGTGGCCCGGGAGCAGGCCGACGTACGGCTGCCGGAGCGCGCGCAGCGCGAGGGTCGCTCCGTACGCGAGCTGGTCGGCGACCACGACGTCGGGCTTCTCCTCCCGGAGCAGCTCGGCGAGCCTCGCGGCGACCTGCTCGGGCTGCCAGAGCAGGTCGTGCCGGCGCCGCAGCGCCTGGTAGCGGAGCGTCGCCGTCATCCCCTCCTCGGTCGCGGCGAGGAAGCCGCGGAGGTTCGCGCCCTCGTCGCCGGGCTGCTCCTCCGGCCGGGCGAGGCCGGGGTTGCGGCCCGGGCCGAGCGGGAGGTCGAGGCGGCGGAGGCCGTCGCGCTCGATCCGCGTCGCCAGTCCGGGGCCGGCCGCGACGACCGCCTCCCCGCCGCGCGCCCGCCACTCCCGCGCCACCGCCGACAGCGGGTAGTAGTGCGACGCGTAGTCGGGGCTGACGACGAGGAGCTTCACGCGGCGACCCGCTCGGCGACCTCGCCCGCGTAGAGCGACGCGAGCCCGCGCGCCATCGCGCCGATCGTGTGCCGGCGCCGTACCGTCGCGGCGGCAGCGGCCGCCCGCTCCGCGTCGTGGCGGACCGCGGCGGCGCGGCGGAGCGCCCGCCGCAACGCAGGCACCGAGGCGGTCTCGGCCAGGAACCCGGTCACGCCGTCCTCGACGAAGGTGGGCGGGCCGCCGGCGTCCGGGCCGACCACGGGCAGGCCGGCGGCGAGCGCCTCCAGCAGCGCGAGCCCGAACTCCTCCTTCCGGCTGGCGCAGGCGTAGACCCCGCCCGGCGCGACGGCCCCGGCCACTCCCTCGCGCGCGGCGACGAGCAGCCGCGCGACGTCGGCGTGCGGGCGGTGCCCGAGCAGGACGAGGCCGTCCGCGGCGCCGGGAGCGCGTCCGGCGACGAGCGCGAGCTCGGCGAGGACGGCCTCCTCGGTGGGCGTCGGCCGCTCGAGGTCGCCGCCGACCACCACGAGGTTGAGCGCCGCCCACAGCTCGGGATCGCCCGCCCAGGCCTCCACGAGCGACGGGAAGCCCTTGACCGGGTGGAGGCGCCCGACGGAGAGCAGGACCGGGAGCCCACGGCGGGCCGGCGGCAGCGCGTCGACGGCGCGGCGCAGGTCGGCCACGACGGATGGCTCGACCCCCGCCGCGCGCTCGGCGCGGGCCGCCTCCAGCGGGTCGAGGGAGATCCCCTCCGGAACCGTCCGCACACGGCCGGCGCGCGCCCCCAGCAGCGGGAGCCCGAGCAGGCGCCGGAGCTCGGGGCGGGCGCCGGCGCGCGGCAGCAGCGCGAGCCGGTGCGCGTGGTCGAGCATCCACTCGACGAGCCGCGCGCGGAAGACGTAGTGCTGCGTCGCGTCCGCCTCCGCGAGGCCGTCGCGGTCGAGCTCGCCGGCGCGCTCCGCCTCCTCGATCACCACGTGCGGGTCGGGGGCGAGCGTGAAGACGATCGGGATTCCCGCCCGTGCGCAGACGCGCGCCGCGGCCAGCGTCCCGGCGTCCGCGAAGCGGAGGTGCACGGCGTCGACGGGACCGAGGCGCGCGAGCAGCGCCGCCAGCTCGCGCTCGATCTCGGCCCGGTGCTCCCACAGCTCCGACGTCGACACGTACCCCGGTGGCCCGAACGGGATCCGCTCGATGCGCGCCCCCGGCGCGACCGGCTCGGCCAGGGCGGCGTACGCGGCGTCGGCGTCGGTGCCGGCGAACGCCCGCGTCACGGTGACGACCTCCTCCACCTCGTCGAGGCGCGCGAGCTCGCGCGAGAGCTGGACGAGGAGGGTCGCGAGCCCGCCGCCGTCGCCGGCGCCCGCGGAGGAGAGCTCCGCGTCGACGCGGCCCTGGAGGAGGATCTGCACGACGCGCAGGCCGCCGCCCC
>DATHTC010000577.1:0-1715 GCA_035463735.1 Gaiellaceae bacterium
GCCTGCGTGAACCCGCCGAAGTACGCGAGCTCGAGCGCCTCGCGCTGTGCGTCGGGGAGTCGTGCGAGCGCCTCGTGCACGCGCTCGCGCTCGAGGCGGAGCAGCGCGTCGGCCTCGGCGCCTCCGGCGCTCGCCGGCTCGGCGGCCGCCTCGAGCGGCTCGCCGCGGCGCCGCTCCTCCCGGCGGACGAGGTCGACCGCGCGCCGGTGCACCAGCGTCAGCAGCCATGTGCTCGCGCGCGCCCGCTCCGGCACGAACCGCGGCGCCGTCCGCCACACCGCCATGAAGGCCTCCTGCACCGCGTCCTCCGCGAGCGCCGCGTCCCGCAGCACGCGCCGCGCGAGCGCGTAGGCGGTGCGGCCGTAGCGGTCGTAGAGCTCGGCCAGGGCGCCGTCGTCGCTGCGCGCCACCAGCGCGACGAGCGCCTCGTCGGAGAGGTGCGCGAGGTCACCGCCCACCCGTCGAAGCGTAGGTCGCGGCCGGTCCGCCGAGTGCACGCCGTCCACGGACCGTGGTTCGCCGCGACGCGCCGATCGGTTCGTCGAACCGGTCCGCCGCGCGGGGCGAATGGACGGCGCCGGCGGCGACCTCTTCCACGACAGCCGCCGGGAAAGGAGAACCGATGCGCACCGCCGCACTCATCGCGCTCGCGCTCGCCGCGGCCGTGGCGGCCGCCGTCCGCGCCCCCGCGCCGGACCCGGCCGCCGCCTCGAGCCACCGTGAGGCGCCGCTGATCGCGGAGGACCCCACCGCGGACGCGACCGACCTCTACGCGTTCCGCAGCCCCGACCGCCCCGACACGGTGACGATCCTCGGCAACTGGATCCCCGCCGAGGATCCCGCCGCAGGCCCGAACTGGTACACGTTCTCGCCTCGCGCCCGCTACGGGCTCCACGTCGACCGCGACGGCGACGCCAAGGCCGACGTCTCCTACTACTTCCGCTTCCGGAACAAGGAGCCGGTCGCCTTCCTCGGGAACACCGTGCAGACGTACAGCGTCACGCGCGTGGTCGGCGGGCGGTCGACGGTGATCGCCAGCGCGCTCGAGACGCCGCCGAACAACATCGGCCCCCGCACGACGCCGAACTACCGCAGCCTGGCCGCGGCGGGCGTCCGCGACCTGCCCGGGGGCGTGAAGGTGTTCGCCGGCCAGCGCGACGACGCGTTCTTCGGCGACATCGGGGCGATCTTCGACCTCGTCGCGATCCGCAACGGCACGGGCGCGACCGGCGGCGGGAGGGACTTCTTCGCCGGCTACGCCGTCCACGCGATCGCGCTCCAGATCCCGATCGCGCAGCTCGACACGCCCAGCCACGTGATCGGCGTCTGGATGACGACCGAGCGGCAGCGGATCTCGATCCGGCAGGCCGGCGGGGGTCCGAAGGCGGTCTCGCAGTGGGTTCAGGTCTCGCGGCTCGGCAACCCGCTCGTGAACGAGGTGCTGATCCCGACGGCGCTGAAGGACCGTTGGAACGCGCTCGACCCGGACCAGGACGCCCAGTTCGTCCGCTTCGTCCGCGAGCCGATCCTCGCGGCGCTCCTGAACCAGCTCTACCCGACGCTCGGGCCGTTCAAGACGACCGGGCGCGAGGACCTCGTGTCCGTGCTGCTGACCGGCGTGCCGAACCTGAACAACACGGGGACGACGCTCGCCGACCTGCTGCGCCTCAACCTGTCGACGCCGGTCACGGCGAAGCCGAATCGCCTCGGCGTCC
>DATHTC010000578.1:0-2866 GCA_035463735.1 Gaiellaceae bacterium
CTCGCCTACCGCCTGTTCTTCTGGATCGTCCCACTGGGGCTCGTGCTCGCCGCGGTGCTCAGCTTCTGGGTCGAGACCGACCGCGCGGGGCTCGAGACGGCCGCGCGCGAGTTCGGCATCGGCGGCGCCGCGGCGAGCGCCGCCACCGACGCGATCGAGGGCGATGCGCACTCGCGCTGGTACTTCCTCGTCATCGGCCTCGCGCTGCTCGGGTGGTTCGGCGTCGGCGTCGTGCGGGCGCTGAACGTCGCGCACGCGGTCGCCTGGCGCCTCCGGCCGGAGAAGGTCGCGCGTCCGTTCCTCGCGGGGGGCGCGTTCACGGTGGTGATGATCGGCGTCATCGGCGTCACGACGGCCGCGGCCGCGCTGCGCGAGCAGATGCCCGGGCCGGGGCTCGTGGTGACGCTCGCGCTCGTGGTGCTGTACCTCGCGGCGTTCTCGTGGGCGTCGTCGCTCCTGCCGAGCCGCGCGTCCGGGTGGCGCCCGTTCCTCCCGGGCGCGATCTACGTCGCGCTCGGGACCCAGCTCGTTCACCTGCTGGTCGCGCTCTACCTCGCGCCGAGGCTCGGCCGCTCGTCCGAGCTGTACGGCGCCCTGGGGGCCTCGACCGTGATCCTCCTCTGGCTCTACCTCGAGGCGCGGCTCGTCGTCGGAGCCGCCTTCCTGAACGCGGCGCTGTGGGATCGCCGTCACCCGGCCGCGGCGTCACCGGATTCATCCTGACGGGGTGAGGTCTGGAGGCCTGGGCGCCAAGACGATCGAGGTGTTCCTCGACCAAGGAGACCGCGATGCTCGCCAACACCTTCTGGGAGAACTTCTTCCTCTTCCTGATCTTCCTGCCGCTGGCCATGATCTGGGCGTTCGCGCTCCTGGACATCTTCCGGCGCGACGACATGGGCGGCGGGTCGAAGGCGCTGTGGGTCGCCGCCGTGATCCTCGTGCCGTTCTTCGGCACGCTGATCTACCTGATCGCGCGGCCCGCGGGCGCGACCGAGGCGGAGCGGGTCGCGATCGACGAGGCCAGCCGCGACTTCGTCGCCAAGTACACGCCGACGTCGACGGCGTCCGAGCTCCAGGTCCTCGCCGACCTGCACGACCGCGGGGCGCTGACCGACGAGGAGTTCGCCGCGGAGAAGGCCCGGCTGCTCGGCCCCGGATCGCCCGTCGCCGCGTAGACGGGCAGGTCGAGGAGCCCGCTGCGGCACGACGACCGGCCGGGGGCGCTCGGGGCGCCGCCGGGCCGGTCGTCGCAGCTTGGGCCGTGTCGGCCCGCTACGGATCAGGGGCTGCGCGAAGCGCCGTCCGCGCAGCCCGCGCTCCCGCCCGTCAGTACGCGCTCCGGCGGCGCTCGTTGCGCCGGTCGATGATCCACCCCGTGAGGAGCGACACGACGGCGATGATCAGGAACGTCCCGAGGAAGCCCCACCGGTACCAGAAGCCGGAGATGAGCATGAAGCCGACGAACCCTGCCACGCCGCACGCGATCGTGATCCCGACGAACCCGAGCCAGAACTTCCCACCCATCACCGTTCTCCTTGTCTCGGCCGATCGGCTTGGCGCACCATACGACGATTCGCGGCTGCCGCGCATCGCCCAGACGGGATGAGCCGCGCACGCTCGTACAGATTCACCCGAACCGGACGAGGAAGCCGACCGTCGCTGTGGGAAGGGTGACGTCATGAGCGTTCCGCCGATTTCCCCGCCGAGCGGCCGTGGCGCGGTGTCCGTGCGCGAGGCCGAGCTGCCGGCGCACGCGGAGCGGCTGCTCGTCGCGCCGCGCGTCGAGCTCCACGAGCTCGCGCTCGCGTTCGAGGAGAGCACGGCGACGGCGGCGGAGGTCCTCGTCGGCGGCACGGCCTTCTTCCCGCGGATGCTCGCGGACGTTCGCGCAGCGGCCTCGTCCGTCCACATCGTGCAGTTCGGCTTCCGGCCCGGCAGCGTCGGCGACCGCTTCGCGGAGGCGCTGCTCGAGAAGGCGCGGGAGGGCGTCGCCGCGCGGCTCGTGGTCGACCGCAACGGCTCCGACCCGGAGCGTGGCTCACGCCCGTTCTACGACCGGCTCGTGGCCGGCGGCGTGCAGGTGTGCATGGCGAGCGGCACGCAGGCGCGGGGGCCGTTCGGGCCCCTCGGCGCGGACGGCCGGCCGATCCACTGGAACCTCCGCGCGCTCGGGCACATCGACCACCGCAAGGCGTTCGTGGTCGACGGCCGCATCGGCTGGGTCGGCGGCGCCGGGATCGAGGACCACTTCGAGGACGGGCGCTTCCACGACCTCTTCGTGCGCGTCGAGGGCCCCGTCGTCTCGCAGCTCCAGCTCGTCGTGCTGGCGAGCCTCCGTCGCCTCGGCGGCGCCGTTCCCGTCGAGGAGGTTCCCGCGCTCTTCCCCGCGCACGACCCGGCGCCGGAGGCCGTGCCGGCGATCGTCCTCCACAACGCGCCCGGGCGGTTCCGCCCGATCACGGAGGCGATCGCGGCGTCGCTCGAGTCCGCGCGCGAGACGCTGGACGTGGTCAACCCGTACGTCACCGACCGCGGGATGATCCGGCGCATCGAGGCGGCCGCCCGGCGAGGCGCGCGCGTGCGGCTGTTCGTGCCCGCGACGCCGAACAACTGGGCCTGCGGGCTCGCGGAGCGCTTCCACCACGCCGGCCTGCTCCGCGCCGGAGTCCAGATCCACGAGTACCCGGCGATGCTCCACGCCAAGGCCTTCGTCCGCGACGGCGAGGAGGTGCTCGCGGGCACGTGCAACCTCGCGGCGTGGAGCCTCAAGCGGTTCTTCGAGCTCGACGTCCGCGTCCGCTCGCGCGCGCTCGCCGAGCAGTTCGAGGAGCGGTTCGCGGCACCGGCGGTGGAGGTCTCGGCTCCC
>DATHTC010000579.1:0-5787 GCA_035463735.1 Gaiellaceae bacterium
GACGAGCGCGGCGAGCTCGTGCGGCGTCGCGCTGCGCGGCACGGTCAGCCCCTGGTCGACGAGAAACTCGACGAGCTCGGCGCGGCAGGCGGCGGCGACCCGACGCGGGTCTCGCGTGAGGTAGCGGAGCCGGCGGCGGCCGACCTTCGCCACCGCGACGAGCGCGAGCAGCCCGCCGGCGACGAGGGCGAGCAGCTTCAGCAGGCTGCCGCCCTTGCGCGCAGCCGCGCCGACCGTCCCGCCGAAGTCGCCGGGCACGTCGCGGCCGCCCACCTGCGCCCCCACGCCCTCGGCCGGCCCGCCGAGCGCCTCGCCGCCGCGGCGCAGCGACTGGCGCAGGATCTGGTCGATGGCGCTCTGGACGGCCGGGATCCCGGAGGCCGTCGAGTACGGGCTGCCCTGCACCCCGCGCGTCGGCGTCGGGTCGAACGGCAGCCAACCCCAGCCGTTGAACCAGACCTCCACCCATGCGTGTGCGTCGTGATCGGTGACCGTCCAGCGCAGCTTCTCGGGCTCGAACTTGCCGCTCGTGAAGCCGACGGCCACGCGCGCCGGGATGCCGAGGTAGCGGAGCATGAGCGCCATCGCGCCAGCGTAGTGCTGGCAGTAGCCGGCCTTCGTCCGCTCCACGAAGTCGACGAGGGGGGGCGCGGCCGAGCGCAGCCGCGGCGGCGACTCCTCGTACCGGAACCCGCCGCGCGAGCGGAACCACGACTCGACGGCGACGACCGCCGCGTACTGGTTCTGCGCCCCACCGGCGACGTCGAGCGCGCGCTCGTAGAGCGGCAGGTAACGGCGGACGCGCGGCCCGACGTTCTCGTTGGCGGCCAGCGTGCGGACGCGGGCCTCGCGGTCGTCGCCGCCGAACGGCGGCACCTGGGCGCCGGGGACGACCTGGAGGTAGGACGACTCGAGCGAGTTGCGCCGCTCGGTCGTCGGTCGGACCTCGGCGAGCGCCTGCGGGCTCGGACGCGGTGCGTAGCTCCACATCGTGTAGGAGTCGCCGCGCTCGAGCCCGCCGTCGACGACGGCGACGTTGCCGAGGCGGTACTCGATCGTCCCGATCCCGTTCGGATTGACCGCGACGGGGGTGCTGGGGCCGACCAGGTGGTCGTCGCGGAGCGCCTCCACCTCGACCGTCGCCCGCACCCAGCGGCTCTGCTCCCGCGCCCGCTGCGGAAGCATGGGATCGCCCAGCAGCTGCGCCGGTGCGTCGCTGATCCCGATCACCGCCGGGGCCTCCACCCAGCGGTCGCGCCGGAACTCGTCGAGCGTCGCGGCGCGCCAGTAGAGCGCGCGCTCGGGCCCGGTGATCGTGAGCACGTCGGTCGGCGTCGAGGGGAACTCGATCCCGTCGTAGCTGGCATCCCAGACGTAGTCCACGCCGACGGGGTCGGCCGGCTGGTCGTACGGGTCCCAGCCCTTCCAGCCGAGGAACTCGCCCTTGGCGACGGCCGGCTGCGTCCCCGCCGCGACAGCCACGAGCACGAGCGCCGCGCCGGCGAGGACCGCCGGCCGCGCGGCGCGCGCGGGGCGCCGTCCGCCCCACGCGAGCATGGCGAGCACGGCGGCGAGGATCAGCGCGCCGGGGCCGAGCCGGTTCGCGTCGGCGACGAGGGTCGCCGGCCACGCGGCACCGGCGACGAGCGCGAGTGACGCGAGCAGCGGCCGACGCGCGGCGAGGGCGAGCCCGAGCGCGAGGCAGAACGCGAAGACGGCGACGAGCGCGGCGCCGTGCATGAGGGGTTCCTCCGCGGCCGAGAACGGCAGCGAGACGTCGTAGAACAGGAGCACGCCGTCCTTGAGCGCGGACGCGGCCTCGCGCGGGAACTCCCGGGACAGCGGAAGGTCGAACGCGCGCGCGAGCGCGAGCGGCGCGACGAGCGCGGCGGCCGCCGCCCGCGCCCACCCCGGGCGGGCGAGTGCCGGGAGGAAGGCGAGGAGGGCGATGCCGGCGCCGGAGGCCCAGCGCCGGTTCCCCGCCTCGAGCCCGAGCCACGCGGCAACGAGGAGGCCCGCCGGAAGCGCGTAGAGCAGCGCCGTGCGTGCGCGCCCGCTAGCCAACCGCCACCTCCGCCGCCGGCGACGCCGACAGGCGCGCTGCGAGGTCGTCGCCGTGGCGGAGCACCGCGACGGGGATCCCGAGAGTCTGGAGCCGCAGCAGCCCCGGCTCCGGCGCGCCGCGCCTCCCGACGAAGGAGGGCGCGTCCACGTAGACGACGGAGATGCCGCGACGCGAGGCGGCGCGCTGGACGACACGCTCGACGAGGTCGGGCGTGAGCCGGGCCGTCACTAGCGCGAGATCGAGCGCGCGTCCGGCCGCGCTTCCCTCGCCGAGGAACGCGGCCGCCGGAGTGACGCCGTTCGGCTCCGCGGCCGCGAGCAGCTCCATCGCTCCCCGCCAGTCGCCCTCCTCGCCGCGCAGGCTGAGCGTCTCGCGGCCGGCGGAGTTGACGACGAGCGCGACGCGCCTCCCACGGCGTGCGTGCGCGCGGAGGATCGACCCGGCCGCTCGTACCTGCATGTCGAAGCTCGAGTCCGGCGGCGTCCCGGCGAGCGTGCCGGCCGAGGCGTCGAGGAGCACGGCGACCTCGTCGCGCGGCTCGTCCTCGAGCTCCTTCACCATCAGCTGCCCGCGCCGTGCGGTCGAGCGCCAGTGCACCTTCCGCAGCGATTCGCCCTGCTCGTACTCGCGGACGGAGTGGAGGTCGAAGCCGGTCGGGCGCCGCAGCAGCAGGCGGCGGCCGCCGGCGTCGTCGGCACCGGCCTCGCTGAACAGCCGGTCGACCTCGACGAGGCGCGGGTAGACGAGGAGCGCGCCGCCGGTCGAGAGGTCGACCTCCGCGCGCTCGAGTCCGAACGGGTCCTCGAGCACGGCGGTCGTGCGCACGAACGGGTAGCGGCCTCGCGCCAGCCGCGGCAGCACGTACCGGCCGCCGAGCGTCCCGTCCCTGCCGCGCCGCAGCGTCACCTCGACCTCGCCGACGCCGCCGAGCTCGTCGACGACCGCGAGCGACCCCGGCTGGAGCCGGGCGTCGGCGTCGAGCTCGACGGCGACCGACACGTGGTCGCCCTCCACGTGCTCGACGCCCGCCGACACGCGCCGCAGCTCCATCGGCCGGTCGAGCAGCCGCACCCACGCCCACGCCAGCCCGACCGCGAGCAGGAGCCCGACGGAGACGGGGTAGAGCGGCTGCGAGCCGAACGCCCAGCCGGCGACGTACAGCCCGAGGCCGAGCAGGACAGCGAGGCGACCGCGGTTCGTCAGCACGGTGGCTTAGACCGGCACCGGCGTCCGCTCGACCGCGTCGCGCACGAGCTCCCCGGCGCCGAGCCCCGCCGAGCGCGCCTCCGGCGCGAGCACGAGCCGGTGCGCGAGCACGTGCTCGGCTACCGCCTTGACGTCGTCCGGGAGCAGGTAGTCGCGGCTCTCCGCGAGCGCGCGCGCCTTCGCCACGCGCAGCAGCGCGATTCCCGACCTGGGGCTCGCGCCGACGTACAGGCGGGAGTCGGTGCGCGTGTGCCGGAGGAGCGCCACGACGTACCGGTTCAGCTCCTCCTCGACATACACCGTCTTCGCCGCGTCGATCGCGTCGAGCACGTCGGCGCCGCTCGCGACGGACTGGAGCGAGTCGAGCGGCGGGTCGCTCGTCTGCTCCGCGAGCATCTTCGCCTCCTCCTGGAGGGGCGGGTAGCCGACGTCGAGCCGCATCGTGAAGCGGTCGAGCTGCGCCTCCGGGAGCGGGTAGGTGCCCTCGTACTCGATCGGGTTCTGCGTCGCGATCACCATGAACGGGAGCTCGAGGTCGTAGCTGTGCCCGTCGACCGTCGCCTGGTTCTCCTGCATGCACTCGAGCAGCGCCGACTGCGTCTTCGGCGAGGCGCGGTTGATCTCGTCGACGAGCAGGACGTTGGCGAAGATCGGCCCGGGGCGGAACTCGAACTCGTTCGAGCGCTGGTTGAAGACGTTCACGCCCGTCACGTCCGACGGCAGCAGGTCCGGGGTGAACTGGAGCCGCGAGAACGAGAGGCCGACCGACCGGGCCAGCGCCTTCGCCAGCGTCGTCTTGCCGACGCCCGGAAGGTCCTCGATGATCAGGTGGCCCTCGCTGACGAGGCAGAGCGTGCAGAGGCGCAGCGTCTCGCGCGGTGCGTGCACGACGCGGGCGAGGTTGTCGGTGATCCGCTCGACGGTCCGCCCGGCGCCCGGGGCGACCGCCGTCTGGCTGGACGTGGCTCTATCCATTTTCCTCCTCGAGCAGGCGGACGACCTCGTCGAGGACCTCCGCCGCGATGCGCTCCTTCGGAGCCTTGCCGACGCGACGCTCGCCGTGCGGGCCGACGAGCGTCACCTCGTTGTCGGGCGCCTCGAAGCCGATGTCCCTGCGGGATACGTCGTTGAAGACGAACAGGTTCGCGTTCTTGTTGCGGAGCTTCTCGCGCGCGCGCTCGAGACCGTGCTCCCCGCTGTCCGCGGCGAAGCCGACCAGGACGCGCCCGTTCGCGGGACGCGCGCCGAGCTCGCGCAGGACGTCGGTGGTCGGGCGGAGCTCGAGCGCCCACGGCTCGGCGTCCTTCGGGCGCTTGCCCTCGACCGGCTCGGGCGCGTAGTCGGCGACGGCGGCGGCCATGATCACGACGTCGGCGTCGGCCCGCGCCAGCACCTCGCGCTCGAGGTCGGCGGCGGTCGGCGTCGGGACGACCTCCACGCCGGCGGGCGCGTCGACCGCGAGGTTCGCGGCCAGGAGCGTCACCTCGGCCCCGCGCCGGCGTGCCTCGTCCGCGAGCGCGACGCCCATGCGGCCGGAGGAGCGGTTGCCGAGGAAGCGGACGGCGTCGAGCGGCTCGCGCGTGCCGCCGGCGGAGACGACGACGCGGCGGCCGCTCAGCTCCGCGGCGCCGTCGAGCAGCGCCTGCGCGCGCGCGAGCAGCTCCTCGGGCTCGGCCATGCGCCCCACGCCCCACTCGCCCTCGCCGGTGTCGCCCTCGTCAGGCCCGACGAGCTCCACGCCGCGGGAGCGCAGCGCCTCCACGTTCGCGCACGTCGCCGGGTGCGACCACATGCGCGGGTTCATCGCCGGGGCGACGAGGACCGGCCCGCGGTGCGCGAGCGCCGCCTCGGTGAGAACGTTGTCCGCAAGCCCGTGCGCGAGCTTGGCCAGCGTGTTGGCCGTGCACGGAGCGACCAGGAGCAGGTCGGCGCGTGCGAGATGCGGGTACGGGTCCTCCGTCGCCGCGCGCCGCGCGAGCGCGGCGAAGGTCTCGCGGGAGACGAATCGCTCCGCGCCGGGCGTGGGCAGCGGCACGACCTCGTGGCCCGCCTTGACGAGCAGCCGCAGGAGCTCGCACGCCTTGTACGCGGCGATGCCCCCGGTGACGCCGAGGAGGACTCGGGCCATGCGGCCCATTGTGCCCGAGCCACTTTCCCTCGCGGGAACGTGTCTCGAAAGGCTCGGCAGTACTCCCGCGTTAGCGGGAGTACTGGTACTTGATCTTGCCCTGGGCGATCTCCTCCAGGGACATGGTCAAGTAGTTCTTCGAGCGTGACTCGACGAGCGGCGGCGGGGCCTCCTCGAAGCCCATGCCCTCGCCGAGCTGGTGGTGGTAGTTGTTGATCTGCCGGGCGCGCTTGGCCGCGACGATCACGAGCGCGTAGCGCGAGTCGACGCGGTCCTCGCCCAGCAGGCTGTCGATGCGGGGATGGATCACGGTCGGCCGATGGTAGCGGTCTCGGCGAGCTCGCCGTCGACGATCCGCGCGAGCTCCGTGGCGGCCCGGTCCAGCTCG
>DATHTC010000580.1:0-1644 GCA_035463735.1 Gaiellaceae bacterium
ACCCCGACCTGCTCCTCGGCGGCGACGGCGACGACCGCGTGATGGCCGCGCTCGACGGTGGCCGGGACACCGTCCGCTGCGGCGCCGGTCGCGCCCTCGTCGCGGCCGAGCTCGCCGACGCGGTCGCCGCAGACTGCGAGCTCGTCGTCCGCCAGCTCTCGCGTGACACGAGCAGCGACCCGGCCGCACAGCACGAGACGCAGGTCGAGCCGGACTCCGCGGCGGCCGGGCGAACCGCCGTCACCGTGTTCCAGGCGGGACGCCACGCGCAGGGCGGCGCAGCCGCGATCGGATGGGCGACCTCCGTCGACGCGGGCGCGACGTGGCGGTCGGGCTCCCTGCCCGGCCTCACGCTCTTTTCGACCCCCGCCGGCACGAGCGACGTCGCGAGCGACCCGGTTGTCGCGTGGGACGCGGCCCACCGGACGTGGCTGGCGGCGACGCTCGGGGTCGCGCCCGCCGGGATGTCGTTCATGGTCAGCCGCTCGCCCGACGGCGTGCGCTGGGAGCTGCCGGTGACGGCCCTCCGGGCAGGCGAGGACGCGATCGACAAGCAGTGGCTCACGTGCGACAACGGCGCCCGGAGCCGGTTTCGCGGCCGCTGCTACGTCGCCTACCTCGACGTCGAGGCGAACCGGATCGCCGTGATCCGGTCGAGCGACAGCGGACGCACGTGGTCTGCGCCCGTGGGCTCGAGGGCCGGCGTCGGGATCCGCGGGATCGTGAACGGGGCGCAGCCTGCCGTGCTCCCGAACGGGACCCTCGTCGTCGTCTTCTCGCTGTTCGGCGTGTTCGCCGACGCGGGGTCCGACCAGGTGCTCGCGATGCGCTCACGCGACGGCGGCGAGACCTTCGAGCCGGCGACGCACGTCGCACGCCTGCTGGCCGAGGAGGTGTCGGGCGTGCGGGCGCCGCCGTTCGCGTCCGTGGAGGTCGACGCCTCGGGCCGCGCGTGGGCTGCCTGGCACGATTGCCGGCACCGCATCGAGTGCGGCGCCAACGAGATCGTGCTCGCGTCCTCGGCCGACGGGGCTTCGTGGTCGTCGCCGGCGCGCGTGCCGGTCGGGACGCGCGAGGGCGTCGACGCGTTCGTCCCCGGTCTCGCCGTCGACCCGACACGCGGCGGGGCGCGCGCACGCCTCGCGCTCGTCTACCACACGATCGCGCACCCCGCCGACTGCCCGCCCGACGAGTGTCGCGCCGTCGACGTCTGGCTCGTCCGCTCCGACGACGCGGCCCGCACCTGGACGCGGCCGCTGCGGCTCACGCCGCGGGCGATCCGGCTCCCGTGGATCGCAGCGACCGGCCTGGGGCGGATGCTCGGCGACTACGTGTCCGCCTCGTGGGCCGGCGGCCGACCGGTGGCGGCGTTCGCCCTCGCCGACGAGCCGGCGCCCGACGGCTTCCGCCAGGCGGTGTTCGCCGCGGCCGTGGACGCTCGGGTTTCGCGGCCGCCTCCCCGGCCACAACGACGCTAGATGGAGACACGCGACGACCGCGACGCGCTCGGGCAGGCGCCCGACGCCACCGTCACCGCGGAGGAGCTGCCGGCGCGGCAGCGCCTCTTCCGCGGCTGGGTCGTGATCGCCGGGGTCGCCGCGCTCTTCGCCGTCGTCGTCCTGCTCATCGGCTTCGCGATCTAGG
>DATHTC010000581.1:0-2765 GCA_035463735.1 Gaiellaceae bacterium
CCCTCCGGTGTACTCGTAGACCTGCACCGTCGCGGTGCCTCCGTCGAGCGCGATCACCTCGCCGGGAAGCCGAGCGTCGCCGACCCGGACGAGCTCGAGCATCGAGACGGCGTCGGCCCCCTCGACCTCGACGACGGGCCCGTTCACGCGCGCGATGCGGGCGTCGGCGGTCACGACCAGAGCGCCTCCGTCCGCGTCCCGAGCGCGTCGAGCGCACGGGTGACGACGGCGTCGAGGGTGTAGTCGACCGAGCGCCCGCCGGACGACGCGCGGAGACCCCCACCCGGGTCGAGCTCGATCTGCGCCGCCTCGCCGAGCTGCCGCCGGGCCGCGGCGGCGAGCCGGGCGAGCAGCGCCTCGTACTCCGGCGCCTCGCGCAGCGCCTCGACGCGCGCCCTGGCGGTGCGGCGGAGCTCGTCGTGGAGCTCGCGTCGGGCCTCCAGGACGAGCCTCCGCGCGACGCGGTGCGCCTGCGCGCGGTCGTACGCGCCGTCGATATCCGCCGCGGCGGCCCCCTCCTCGCGTGCGGCGCGCACGAGCGCCTCGGCCTCCGCGTCCGCCGCCGCGAGGGTCGCCTCCGCGCGCTCGTCGGCGTCCGCGAGCAGGCGCGCCGCGTCCGCCCGCGCCTCGGCGAGCAGCGCCTCGCGGACGGGGCCGAGGTTCACGGCAGCACCGCCCACACGACGTCGGGCCGCTCGTCGAGCCGCGGCGCGAGCGCCGGGTACACGTCGGGGCTGAGCACCACCAGCGCGACGTCCTCGGGCAGCGCGTCCCAGGCGGCGCCGGCATTCTCCGGCGCGGCCGCGACGACCCAGGCGCCCGCGAGCGCGTACCCGCCGAGGCGCCGCTCGTCGCCGATCGCGGCCGCCCGTCTCATGCCCTTCCGATCAGCATGATCGCGATGACGAGCCCGTAGATCGCGATCCCCTCGGCGAGCCCGACGACGACCATCGCGCGGCCGAACATCTCCGGCTTCTCGCTGATCGCGGCGAGCGCGGCGGAGCCCGTGTACGAGACGCCGATGCCGGCTCCGAGGCTCGAGCCGGCGACGGCGATGCCGGCGCCGATCAGCGCGCCGCGCGGGTCGCGCCCAGCCGTGTCGGTCGCGGCGGCGGCGTCGCCGGCTCCGAGCAGGAGCGCGACGATGAGCCCGCCCGCGCCGAGGAGGATCAGCGCGTTCAGGGCGAGCAGGCGGTACACCGCGCGCGTTGGCCACCGCCGCAGGATCCACGCGGTGGCGAGCGCGACGGCGACCGCCACCGGCAGCGCGTAGACAAACGACTCGATCACGTCGCCTCCCTTCCGGCCGCGAACGGGACGTGCCAGGGCGCGAACGGGTGTCCCTCCCCGGCGAAGATCCGCGAGAACAGCTCGTAGTACTCGAGGCGCAGGGCCTGGATCGACGCGACGAGCGCCTCGAGCGCGAACGCGATCGCGTTCCCGACGAGGAACACGACCACTGCGACCGCCGACCCGACGAGGCCGCCCCAGGCGGCCGTGGTCGCGTCCCACACGATCGCCCCGAGCGCCGCGTGGGTGAGGCCGAACGCGGCGAGGCGCGTGAACGAGACGGCGCTCGCGCCCACACGCACGACCGCGTCGACGACCTCCACCGACGCCTCGACGGCCGCCAGGCCGCCGTGTCCGGCCTGCAGGAGGAAGCCGGCCGCGAGCAGGAGGACCCCGAGGCCGAGCGTGGCCCCGCCTACGAGGCCGAGCGGGACGGAGTCCGCGTACCAGCCCGCAGCCGCGATCCCGCCGCCGAGGAAGACGCACGTCCCGGCGATCCCTGAGGGCGCGACGAGCGCGGCCGCCGCGCCCCGCTCGCGCCAGCGGTTCAGCGTCCCGATCGCGTAGCTCGCGGCGAGCAGCACCGCGCCGATCGCGACGGCGGCGGTGATCAGGGCCAGCGGCTCCTCCACGGGGTCGAGCCACAGCGTCGGCACGAGCCCCGTGGGCCCGAAGCACTCGCCGTAGAGGAACCCGAACGCGGTCGCCGAGAGGCCCGCGGCGAAGGGGAGCGGCCACAGCCGGCGGAACCCGACGAGCCGGCCGCGCCGCACGCGTCGGAGCGCGAGCGCCAGCAGGACGACGAGCAGCCCGTGGCCGACGTCGCCGAACATCATCCCGAACATGAGGGCGAAGGAGAACGCCGCGAAGAGCGTCGGGTCGACGTCTGCGTAGCGGGTCGCCCCGTACGTCTCGACGAGCGGCCGGAACGGCTTCGCGAGCGGCCGCGGCGCGATCAGCGTCGGCGGCTCCACCCAGCCGGGCCGCGGCAGCTCGACGGCGACGGCGCCGGCCGGCTCCAGCCGCTCCGCGAGCGGCTGGAGCTCGTCCGACGGCGCCCACCCGACGACCGCCGCGAAGCTCCCGTGGCGCACCGCCGCGTCCGCCCGCCGCCCGACCTCGACCTCCCCCGCGAGCACGGCCGCGTCTCCGCGACGCTCGAGCTCGGCCAGGTTGGGGGCACGCGGCGCGACCTGCGGCTGCACTGTGCCGCGGGCCTCCCGCTCGACCCGCCTGAGCGCCTCGACCGCCTCCCCGCTCGGCGACGGCGGCGTCCCCGCGAGCTCCACGACGCCCGCGTCCGCGACGACCGCGAGGGCATCGCGCAGGCGCGACTGCGGCGCGACGATCGCGACGCGGCTCATCCGCGCCGGCAGCGGCAGCGCGTGCTCAGGCCGCCGCACGGAACGCCTCCTCCGCGCCGGCGAGGTCGCGCCGCGCGGCGACCGCGAGCGCGGCCGCAGTCCGGTGCGCGT
>DATHTC010000582.1:0-3344 GCA_035463735.1 Gaiellaceae bacterium
GTGCTCGGTCGAGACGTACTCGTCGTCGAGCGTCGTCCGCTCCTCGTCGGCCTTGTCGAACACGCGCAGGAGCGCCTGGGAGATCGCCGGCTGCTGCTGCGCGCCCTGGATCGCGGGCGCGCGCTCGATCCTCGTCTCCGCGGCCTCGCGGAGGAGGTCGACGCTCGCGCTCGCGCGCTCGACGAGCGTCCGCGGCAGCTCCTGCTCGAGGAGCGCCAGCAGCAGGTGCTCCGGGTAGACCTCGGGGTTCCCGCGGCGGCGCGCGTCCTGCACGGCCGCCTGGACCGCCTCCTGCGCCTTCAGCGTCAGCCGGTTGAAGTCCATCGCTACCGCTCCCTCCGCACGAGGCCCGACGGCGGCTGCCACAGCACGAGCTCGCGCCGGTACTGCTTGTGCACGTGGTCGATCGCCTGGCGCATCTCGCGCTCGAGGCGCTCCATTCGCACCTGCATGCGGCGGAGCTCGTCCTCGAGCCGGAGGACGTGCTCGACGCCGGCGAGGTTGAGCCGCAGCTCGCCCGTCAGGCGCTGGATGAGGCGGAGGCGCTCCACGTCGGCCTCCGAGTAGAGCCGGGTGTTCCCGGGGGTGCGCTTCGGGCGCACGAGCCCCTTCTGCTCGTACATGCGCAGCGTCTGCGGGTGCATGCCGACGAGGTCGGCGGCGACGCTGATCGTGTACCGCGGCCGCGCGTCCACCTCAGATCACCTTCCCGAGCTCCTCGAGGAGCTCGCGCTCACGCTTGTTCAGCCGCTTCGGGACCTGGATCCGCACGCGCGCCAGCACGTCGCCCTTGCCGCCGCCCTTCACCTTCGGCGCGCCGCGCCCGCGGATGCGCAGGAGCTTGCCGTCGGTCGATCCTGCCGGGACCTTCAGCGACACGGGCCCCTCGGGCGTCGGCACGTCGACGCTCGCGCCGAGCGCGGCCTGCGGGAACGACACGGGCACGTCGACGAGCAGGTCGTCGCCGCGGCGCTCGTACGTGTCCGAGCGCTCGACGTGGACGACGACGTCGAGGTCGCCGGCCGGCCCGCCGCTCTCCCCCGACTCGCCCTTGCCCTTGAGGCGCAGGCGCATCCCGTCCTTCGCGCCCGCCGGGACCTTGACCGCGTAGCGCTTCGTCCGCCGCTCGCGGCCCGAGCCGCCGCAGCTCGAGCACGGGTCGTCGATCACGGTGCCGTTGCCGCGGCAGCGGGGGCACGGCTGCGAGAGCGCGAACAGCCCCTGGCTCTCGGCCTTGACGCCGCGCCCGTTGCACTCGGGGCAGATGCGCGGCGCCGTCCCCGGCTTCGCACCGGAGCCGTGGCACGTCGCGCAGGCGGTCGTGACCTCGACCGGGATCCGCGTCTCCACGCCCCGGAGTGCGTCCTCGAACGAGACCGTCACGTGCGCCTCGAGGTCGGCGCCCTTCGCCGGCTGCGGACGGCCGGTCCGCCCGCGGCCGCCGCCGCCGAAGAGCCCGCCGAACAGGTCGCCGAGGTCACCGAGGTCGAAGTCGCCGACGTTGACGTTGAAGCCGCCCGGCCCGAAGTTCGGCCCACCGCGGCCGTTCGCCGACCCGAAGGTGTCGTACTGCTTGCGCTTCTCGGGATCCTTGAGCACGTCGTAGGCGGCCTGCACCTCCTTGAAGCGCGCTTCCGCCGCCTCGTCGCCGGGGTTCCGGTCCGGATGCAGCTCGCGGGCGAGCTTGCGGTAGGCCTTCTTCAGCTCGTCCTGCGAGGCCGTCTTCGGCACGCCGAGCGCGTCGTAGAGCGAGCGGGCCACCTACGCTGCCTCCGGCGTCCCCGAGGAGACCACCACGCGCGCGGGCCGCAGCACGCGGTCGCCGAGCTCGTAGCCCTTCTGCAGCACCTGGATCACGGCGCCCTCCGGCTCCTCCGACGGCTGCGACAGCAGCGCCTCGTGGACGTGCGGGTCGAAGCCGCCGTCGACGGCGATCTCCTGCAGGCCCTCCTTGCGGAGCGCCTCGACGAGCGCGCGGTGGACGAGCCGGACGCCGTCCTCGAGCTTGGCCTCCTCGTGCTGCTCCGCCGCCTCGAGCGCGCGCTCGAGATCGTCGAGCACGGGCAGCAGCTCCTTCACGAGCCGCGCCGCGGCGCGGGAGGCGAGCGCCTCGTGGTCGCGGGCGACGCGCTTGCGGTAGTTGTCGAACTCCGCCGCGAGCCGCCGCAGGTCGTCGAGGTGGGCCTGCGCCTCGGCCTCGGCGGCGGCGAGCCGCTGCTCGAGCGACTCGCCGCCCTCCTCGACCTGCTCGGGCTCCTGGGCCTGCTCCTCGATCCTTGGCTCCTCCGTCATTGCGAGGTCTTCGCCTCCTCGTCCACGACCTCGTACTCGGCCTCCTCGACGTCCTCCTCGCCGGCCTGACCGTCGCCGGCCGGGGCCGAGGACGACGCGGCCTGCGCGCTCGCCGCCGCGTACGCGGCCTCCGCGAGCTTGTGCGCCGACTGCTGGAGCTCGTCCGTCTTCTGCCGGATCTCGTTCACGTCGGAGCTCGAGAGGACGTTCCGCAGCTCCATGATCCGGCCCTCGATCGTCGAGGCCTCCGCCGGGTCGAGCTTGTCGCGGTGGTCGGCCAGCGTCTTCTCCGTCTGGTACGCGAGCGTCTCCGCCGCGTTGCGCGCGTCCGCGAGCTCGCGGAGCTTGTGCGCCTCGCCGGCGTGGGCCTCGGCCTCGCGGATCATCCGCTGGACCTCCTCCTCCTTCAGCCCCGAGCCGCCCTCGATCCGGATCTGCTGCTGGTTGCCGGAGCCCATGTCCTTCGCGGACACGTTGATGATCCCGTTCGCGTCGATGTCGAACGTGACCTCGATCTGCGGCATGCTGCGCGGCGCCGGCGGGATCCCGACGAGCTGGAACTTGCCGAGCGTCTTGTTGTAGAGCGCCATCTCCGACTCGCCCTGGAGCACGTGCACCTCGACGGACGGCTGGTTGTCCTCCGCGGTCGTGAACGTCTCGGAGCGCTTGGTCGGGATCGTCGTGTTGCGCTCGATCAGCTTCGTGAACACGCCGCCCTTCGTCTCGATCCCGAGCGAGAGGGGCGTGACGTCGAGCAGGAGCACGTCCTTGACCTCGCCCTTGAGCACGCCGGCCTGGATCGCGGCGCCGACGGCGACGACCTCGTCCGGGTTCACGCCCTTGTGCGGGTCCTTGCCGATCAGCTCCTTCACCTTCTCCTGCACCGCAGGCATGCGGGTCATGCCGCCGACGAGCACGACGTGGTCGATCGCGTCCTTCTCGAGGCCGGCGTCGGCGAGCGCCTGCGTCGTCGGGCCGACGGTCCGCTCGAGCAGCGCCTGCACGAGCTCCTCGAGCTTCGCGCGCGTGAGCTGGAGGTCGAGGTGCTTCGG
>DATHTC010000583.1:0-3785 GCA_035463735.1 Gaiellaceae bacterium
TCAGGGTGAGCACGTCGGCCTCGAGCCGCAGCGCCTTCAGCAGCTCCTTCTGCGCCACCCCGAACCGTTGCTCTTCGTCCACGACCACAAGGCCGAGGTTCTTGGGGATCACGTCGCGTGAGAGGACCCGGTGCGTCCCGACGAGGACGTCGACCTTGCCCTCGGAGAACTCGCGCAGCACCTGCTTCACCTCGCCCGCCGCACGGAAGCGCGAGACCATCTCCACCCGGACGGGGAAGTCGCGGTAGCGCGCGCGGAATGTGTGCCAGTGCTGCTCCGCGAGGATCGTCGTCGGCGCGAGCATCATCACCTGCCGGCCGTTGACGGCCACCGCGAACGCCGCCCGAACCGCGACCTCGGTCTTGCCGAAGCCGACGTCGCCGCAGACGAGGCGGTCCATCGGCCGGGGCGTCTCGAGGTCCTCCTCCACCGCCTCGATCGCGCGCCGCTGGTCCTCCGTCTCGCGGTAGGGGAACGTCGCCTCGAGCTGCTCGTACCACTCGTGGTCGAGGTCGTAGGCCGTGCCCGGCGCGCTCTGCCGCTGCGCGTAGAGCGCCAGCAGGTCCGACGCAAGCGCGCGCACCGACGCGCGGGCGCGGTTCTTCAGCGTCTGCCACGCCTTGCCGCCGAGCCTCGAGAGCGCCGGCGGGCTCCCGTCGGCGCCCACGTAGCGCGACACCTTGCCCAGCTGCTCGTGCGGGACGAACAGCCGGTCCTCGCCCTTGAAGGCGAGCAGGAGGTAGTCCCGTGTGACCCCCGCGACCTCCTTCGTCTCGTAGCCGAGGAGCTTCCCCACACCGTGGTCCTCGTGCACGACGTGGTCGCCGACGCGCAGATCCGCGAACGACTGCAGCGCGCGGCCGAGGCGGGCGTCTCCGCGCGGCGCGCGCTTGCGGAACACCTGCGTGTCCGGGAGCAGGACGAGGCCGAGGTCGCGCCAGACGAAGCCTCGCCGCGCGGGAGCGACTGCGAAGAGGAGCTCGGCCTCGTCGGGGAGGCGCTCGCCCGGCTCGAGCAGCCGCGCCTCGACCTTCCGCAACAGCGCCTGCGTGCGGAGGGCGTCGCCGCGGTGTGCGAAGGCGACGACGACGCGATTCCCCCCGCGGACGAGGGCGGCGAGCTCGGCCTCCGCCTCGCCGAGGCCGCGCGCGGCGATCGCCGGACGCAGCGCCTCGAACGCGAACGGCTGCGCGCGCGGGAACGGGTCGAGCTCGGCCGCGCCCGCCAGCTCGAGCCCGGCGCCGAGCTCGGCCCAGACGCCGCGGACCTCGTCGGGCTCCCACACGAGGTCGGGCGCGCGGTCGAGCGGCGGGACGAGGGCAGGGGGTCCCGGCGGCACTGCCTCGTCGTCCTCGTCGTCCGGCAAAACCGGCTCGAGGTCGGGACGGCGCTCGGCGGCCGGGTAGACCGTCGCGTCGTCGACCGGGTGGAGGGCCCGCTGCGTGAACGGCGAGAACGCGCGCACCGCCTCGACCTCGTCGCCGAAGAACTCGATCCGCAGCGGCTCGCGCCCGGTGGACGGGAAGACGTCGACGAGCCCGCCGCGGACGGCGAACTGGCCCCGGTCGTCGACCCGCTCGACGCGCTCGTAGCCGGCGAGCGCCAGGGCCTCCGCGAGCGACTCGAGGCCCGTCTCGCCTCCGACGCGGAGGCGGATCGCCTCCGGGCGCTCGCCCGGCGGCGGCATGCCCTGGGCCAGCGCGGTTGCCGACACGAACACGAGGCCGCCGGCGGCGAGCACGTCGAGCGCCCGCGCACGCTCGCCCACGAGGTGGGGCGGCGGCTCGAGCCCCGAGTCCCAGCCGACCCCGCGGCCGGGGAGCAGCGCCACCTGCTCCGCACCGAGCAACCACCCGGTCGCCTCGGCGAGGTCGCGCGCGTCGCCGTCCTCCGGCACCAGCACGACCGTCGCCTCGCCACGGCGCTCGTGCAGCGCCGACACCACGAGGGCCAGCCCCGGCTCGGAGACGCGGGCAGGCGCCGGCAACGCCTCCGCGTACGCGGTCAGGCGCTCGGCGCCGAGGAGCTCCTCGACGAGGGCGTGGAGGACGGGCGGGATGGGGCGGTCCACGAACACAGGCGAGACCGGGCGGTCTCGCGGGCCGCCCAGTCTAGCTGGGGAGCTCCGACCCGCCCGCGGCGCTCAGTGGTGCGGGCGCAGCCAGTACAGACCGACGCCGACGAACGCCAGCGAGACGACGACGAAGGCGTACACGACGATGATCCAGAAGAGGGTCACCGGGTCCTCCTTTCGATCTGCCGATCGTGGGCCGCCCACCCCATGTGCGCATCCGTACGAGGCGGCAGCGCCCGTCCGGGAAAACGCTGACTCGGAGGCCGGCGGCGCTCGAGGCCCGATGTGAATCGAGCGCACCCGCGGCTGGGGGCCTGCACGCCCAGTTCACATCAAGCCTCTAGTTGAACCGGCGCTGGGCCTCGTCGACGCCCTCACGCACGAGCACCTCGACCACGTCGGCGGCGCGCGCCACGAGCGCATCCGCGTCGTCCTGCGGCTCGAAGTCGGAGAGGACGTAGTCGGCGAGGTCGCGCGGGTCGCCGCGGCCGGGCCGGCCGACGCCGATCCGCAGCCGGAGGAACTCCGGCGTCCCGAGGTGCGCCGCGAGCGAGCGGAGCCCGTTGTGTCCCGCGAGCCCGCCACCGTGCCGCACCTGGAGCCGGCCGAGGTCGAAGTCGCCCTCGTCGTGGACCGCCAGCACGGCCGCCGGCTCGAGCTTGAAGAAGCGGGCTGCGGCGCCGACGGCGCGTCCCGACTCGTTCATGTACGTCTCCGGTTTCAGCAGCGCCACACGGGCGCCGTCGAGCCGCGTCTCGCCCAGCTGCGCGGAGAACTTCGAGCGGAACGCCGCGCCCGTCCGGCGCGCGAGCTCGTCGACGACCATGTAGCCGACGTTGTGGCGGTGGCCCGCGTACCCGCGACCCGGGTTCCCGAGCCCGACGACCAGCAGGTCGAGCGACGACGCGGTCGGGGCCGACTCGCCCCGGCGCCGGAAGCGCATCTAGCCCTCGGTCGTGCCCGGCTCGCCGGCGGACGGCTCCTCGGCGGCGCCCTCCGGCGCCTCCTCGCCCTCCTCGAGGCCCTCGGCGGCCTCCGCGGCCTCCGCGGCCTCCGCGGCGGCGGCCTCGGCCTCCTCGTCCTCGATCGCGCGGGTCGGAGCCGTGATCGTCGCGACCACCGTCTCCTCCGGGTCGTCGAGGAACGTGACGCCCTCCGGCGCGGACAGCTCGGCGAGACGGAGCGTGCCACCGATCTCCATCGCGGAGACGTCGACGTCGATGTGCTCGGGGATCTCCATCGGGAGCGCCTCGACCGTGACCTCGCGCGCGACCTGCGAGAGCACGCCGCCCTCGCGCACGCCCGGCGCGTCCTCGCCGCCCAGCAGCGTGACGGCCACGCTCGCCGTGATCGGCTGGTCGAGCCGGACCTCCTGGAGGTCGATGTGGAGCAGCCGGCCCTTCACGGGGTCCTGCTGGTACTCCTTGAGGATCGCCGGCTGCGTCTGGCCGCCGTCCAGCTCGACGTCGAGGATCGCGTGCAGGCCGGCGGGGCCGGTGAGGACGCGGCGCAGCTCGCGCTCGGCGACCACGAAGGCCGCCGGCTCCCCGCGGCCGTACAGCACGCCGGGGACGAAGCCGTCGCGGCGCAGTCGCCGCGCGTCCCCGGACCCGCGGCCGGTCCGCGGGCGGACATCGATCTTCATGCGCTCTCCGGCCATGTCCGCGCGACAGAGTAGCCGAGTCGCACAGGGGCCTCCTTCTTGTACACG
>DATHTC010000584.1:0-2443 GCA_035463735.1 Gaiellaceae bacterium
TGCCGCCTCCAACGTCAGAAGGCGCCGGGCTATGCCGGGAAGACGACCTCGGCGCGGAGCCCGCCGTCGTCGCGCAGCACGAGCGTCCCGCCCAGCTCGTCCCGTACGAGGGCGCGGACGATCGAGAGGCCGGTGCCGACACCGCCGCCGTCGAGCCCCGGCCCGTCGTCCGAGACCGTCAGCACGACGTCACCGTCGCGCCGCGCGAGCTCGACCGCGATCGCCGCGCCGCCGTGCTCGAGCGCGTTCTGGAGCAGCTCGGAGAACACGAGCGCGAGCGCCGTCGCGCGGTCGCCGGCGAGGGAGACCGGCGCGAGCTCCGAGCGCACCGACTTCGCCGCCCCGAGTCCCTGGACGAGCATCGCGCGCAGCCGGTCGAGCAGCTCGTCGAGCGCGACGTCGTCGTCGCGCCGCTCCGTCAGCACCTCGTGCACCGCGGCGATCGCGAGCACGCGGTTGACGGAGTCCTCCAGCGCCTTGCGCGGGTCGAGGTGCTCCGAGCGGGCCTGCAGCCGCAGCAGCGACGCGACCGTCTGCAGGTTGTTCTTGACCCGGTGATGGATCTCCTGGGCGAGCACGCCGCGGAGCACCGCGCGGCCGTGCTCGAGCGCGACGGCCGCCTGGTGCGCGATCGACTGGAGCAGCGCGAGCTCGGCCTCGTCGAAGGGCGAGTCGCGGTCGCACACGAGCTCCCCGATCTGCCGTCGCTTCCACCGCAGCGGCATGCGGACGGCATGCGCACCGGCGCGGCCCTCGGGCCAGGCGATCTTCCCGTCCTCCAGCACGAGCGCCGCGCCCGTCGCGTGCACCGCCTGCATCGTCGTCTGCACGATCGCCTCCAGCGATTCCTCCAGGTAGAGCGACTCCGACACCGCCTCCGAGATCTTCGCCAGCGCCTCGAGCTCGGCCACGCGCCGCCGCGCGCCCTCGTACAGCCGCGCGTGCTCGATCGACTGCGCCACCTGCGCCGCGATCGCGAGCAGCAGCTCGATCTCCGCGTCCGTAAACGCGCGCGGCACGCGGGTGCGCACGTTGAGCGCGCCCTCGAGCTTCTCCCGCAGCAGGATCGGGACGGCGAGGATCGACTCGAACTGGTCCTCCGGCAGGTTCGGGAACGCCTTGAACCGCGGGTCGAGGTGCGCCTGCGACGGGAGCATCACCGGCACGCGGTCGGCGGCGGCCGCCCCCGTGATCCCCTCCCCCGGCCGCATCTTCGGGCGCCGCGTCATGTCCTCCACGCGCGTGCCGTACGTGGCGCGGAGGACGAGCTCGTCGGCGCGTTCGTCGTAGAGGTAGACGAAGCAGGCGTCGGTGCCCAACGCTTGCGCGACCTTGCTCGCGACGAGCTCGAGCACCTCCTGGAGGTCGAGCGTCGAGTTGACCGCCTCGATCGTCTCGGTCAGCAGGCGCAGGTGCCGCTCAGACGTGTCCACGGCACCCAGTCTAGGACGGAGCTTGAACGCCGACCGTGCCGCCGCGTAGAGTCCCGCCTCGTGTCCGGGACGGACTGGCTCCTCGCGCTCCACGTGCTGAGCGCCGTCTTCCTGATCGGCTCGTTCGTCGTCTTCTGGCTGGCGGTCATGGCGACCCGCCCCTCGTCCCAGACCCTCCCGGACGCGCTCACCTCGCCGATCGTGCGGCCGGCCGGAATCACGATCGCGGTCGGGACGGTGGGCACGATCGTCTTCGGCGTCTGGCTCGCGATCGTGCTCGACGAGTACCAGGTATGGGACGGCTGGATCCTCGGCTCGCTCGCGCTGTGGGCGGTCGCGACCGGCACCGGCGAGCGCTCCGGCACCTTCCTCAACCGCTCCGTGGCGGGCGAGCCCGACGCGCGGGGCCGTGGGATCCAGCTGCTCGCCGTGAGCTCGCTGGCGACGTTTCTCATCCTGCTCCTGATGATCTGGAAGCCGGGCGCCTGATGCGCGACACCGACATCAACATCCCGCTGACCCTGCACGTGCTCGGCGCCGGACTGCTCGTGGGCGCCCTGTTCGCGGTCGCGCTCGCGATCGTCGCGGGCTGGCGCCGCTCCGACGACGGTGCCGTCGCGCTGACGCGGTTCGGGCTGCGCAGCCTGTTCATCGCCGCCCTGCCGGCGTACGTCCTGATGCGGATCGGCGCGCAGTGGACAGAGGCGGCGGAAGACCTCCCGGCGGAGGTCGAGGACTCGACCTGGATCGGCATCGGCTACATCACCGCCGACCTCGGCGCCGTCCTCCTCCTCGTCTCGCTGATCCTCGGGGGGATCGGGCTGCGGAAGCTGCGCGCCGGCGGGGGTCTCGGCCTCGGCCGCGCCGTCGGCGTGATCTCGGTGCTGCTCCTCGCGGCCTACGTCGTCGCCGTGTGGGCGATGTCGGCCAAACCCACGTAGCACGGGGGAACCCATGGTTCCCCCGTCGGCCCCCTCCTTCGCCGGGCCGCGTTGGTGCGATGTCGTCTT